>NZ_JBFBDY010000309.1:0-7794 GCF_040683475.1 Kitasatospora sp. NPDC093558
ACGGCGAAGCGCCGGAGCGGGCCCGCACGGCCCGCTCCGGCGCCTGCCGTCCGGCGGCCTTCAGGTGGTTCTCAGTCGTCGCTCAAGTCGCTCAAGTCGCTCAAGTCGCTCAAGCGGTTCACGGAACGACCGGGTGCGAGATCTCGCAGCCGCCCGCGCCGCCGTTGTAGTCGTTCGCCCAGGTGCCCTGCATCGCGAACGAGCCGGTCGCGAAGGCCACGTTCTGCGCGCCGCCGACGCCGCCGGTGCCCTTCCAGGCGCACTTGTCGGCGTTCTCGGAGCCGGACGAGTCGGTCCAGCCGCCCGCCGGGTTCTGGTCGGTGATGGTCTCGGAGTACTCGTGGCCGTACACCATCGTCACGCCGTCCAGCAGGCCCGCGCTGCCGGAGTTGACGTAGTTCTGGCCGCACGAGGTGCCCATGTCGGTGACGTACGGGTCGTTGGTGAACGCGATGTCGCCGTACGGGGAGGCGGCCGCGCCACCGGTCAGGGTGGTGTCGCCGTTCCAGTCGTGCCAGGCGCAGAACTGGCCGGTGGTGGTGTTGAAGCCGTCCGGGTGGGTGCCGGTGGGGGAGAGCACCACGTACTGGACGTTGCGGTTGGCCGCGGCGGTGGTGTTGCCGAAGTGGCCGGCGGCCTTGATCGCCTCGTTGGCGATCTGGTTGCCGGTGGCCTGGTTGGGGGCGGCCGCCGACGGGTCGATCCAGACGCCCGCCAGCGCGCCGCCGGTCGGGTAGCCGACGTGGGCGGCGGTGGACGGGCAGGAGGTCGCGCCCTTGGTGATGCCCTCGCAGTACTGCGTCATGACGCCGGACCACGTCTCGTTGTTCGTGCCCAGGCCCTTGAACAGCTGCTGCGCGCGGACGGCGATGCCGCTCGGGTCACCGGAGAGCGTGGTGTAGCCGTTGGCGTCGGTGCCCTGGGTGCCCCACTGGGAGCCCCAGAAGACCAGGTACACCTTGGGCGTGCCGGTGGTGACGCCGATGCCGTCGACGCCGCCGCCGTAGTTCAGGTTCGTCGTGCGCTTGCCGGCCGCGGCGGTGCCGGCCTCCTTGGTCGGGACGACGCCGTGCCGGTACGGGTGGGTGTGCCCGGCGAACTCGCCGGTCGGCTGGTCCGCCTGCGCGGGCGCGGCGGCGGCGAAGCCCGCGGCGGCGAGCACCAGCGAGGAGAGGCCGGTCAGGACTCTGGAGGTGGGGGACATGCCCATCGTGAGGGTTCCTCTCTGCCGCCGGCGCAGGGGTGGGGAGCGCCGGCGGTGCATGGGGACGAAAGGGTGGCCCGAAGCAAAGCAGAGCCGCTGAAAGCGGGTCAACGAGATCGGCGGCAAAGGAAACCCAGCCGTACCGTAGCGAACGCCAAAAGAGGGCAGTTCGAGGCACATCCATGCGCGTAGCGACGCCGTCTATCAACATTCGGAGGGGAGTTCCGCAACAGTATGGAGGCCGTCCACACAACACGCCGGGGCCCCGGCCGGGTTGGTCGTCCCGGCCGGGGCCCGAAGCCGCACGTCAGTCGGCGGACGGGTTCGACGGCGGTGTTCCGGCCGGCGAGCCCTGACCGCTCGCCTCTCGCCACTCGCCTCTCGCATCGATGGATCGGATGCGACCATTCGACAAGCTCAAGCGCCCTTGAGGTCAAGTCCCCTCGGGTGCACGGGATCGGGCCCCGGCACCACCAGCGCCGCGACCAGCGGGAACGCCACCACCACCGCGTACGCCCACGCGTACCCCGCCGCGCCGATCAACGCCCCCGCCGTCGGGGCGACGCCTGCCGCCACCGCGTTCTGCACCGTCGTGTGCACCCCGAGGGCGCGGCCCGCCCAGGCCCCGCCCGCGTACTCGGCGACCGCCGTGAACGACAGCCCGTTCGTCGACACCGTCAGCACGCCCGCCGCCATCAACGCGGCCGTCGCCGCCACCGAGTGGGCGAACGCACCCGCCGCCAGCACCGCCAGTACGCCGGCTGCCGTGAGCGCCAGGCGCCGCATCGGCACCGTCCGGCTCCCCGCCCGGTCCGACCACCAGCCCGCCGCCAACCGCGCGCCGGCCCCCGCCACCTGCACACCCGCCAGCACCGGGCCCGCCGTCGACGGCGACCAGCCGCGCTCCTCCACCAGGAACACGAACGCGAACACCGACACCGTGAACTGCGGCACGACCAGCAGGGTCGCCGCGCCGTGGAGCCGCCACAACACCGGCGTCCGGTACGGGTTCCCGGCCCGCGCGCCGTGTCCGGCCTCCGCCCGTACGGGGTCCCGCACCAGCGCCACCACCAGGAGCGCCGCCGCGATGCTCAACGCCCCGAGCACCGTGAGGGCCAACGACCGTCCGTGCGCGGCCAACGGTGGAAGCAGGAGGGCCGCCAGCGCGACCCCCAGCGGCAGCGACGTCTGCCGCAACCCCATCGCCAACCCGCGCTCCCGCGCCGGGAACCACCCGAGGATCAGCCGCCCGCTCGACGCGTGCGCCGACGCCCCGGCCGCCCCGGCGACCAGGAAACACACCCCCAGCCCGACCGTCCCGCGCACCGCCGACGCCCCCAGCAGCACCAGACCCCCGAGCCCGAGCCCGGACGCCAGCACCCACCGCTCACCCCAGCGGTCCGCCGCCGCACCCCACGCCGCGAGCGTCAGCACCAACCCGACGGTCGGACAGGCCGCCACCAGCCCGGCCTGCCCCAGCGACAACCCACCCGCCCGCAGGGCCGGAATGAGGTACGGCAACCCGAACTGGAACGCACACCCCGAGGTCATCGCCACCATCCCGACGACCAACACCACCCACCGCCGCCCATCACCCATCCCCCCACCCAACCCCACCACCCCGACCCACCCCCACCCCCGCCCACCCCTTGGACACCCCGCCCCACCCACGTGATGGCCTCCAACAACCACGCACCAAAAGTCGGCCCGATCGACTTCCTGCGCAACACCCCACATCTCCCGCGGCCTCCGCCCACCCAGCCCCGAGCGACGAGCCCGACTTTCTACGGCCATCACCAACTGGGGGTGCCGAGGCGCGAGGGAGGTCGATGGGCCCGACTTCCCACGCGATGCCACACTCCCCAGCCGCAACCCGCCGCGCACGAGAAGTCGACGGCCCCGACTTCCTGCGCAGCGCTTCTACGGCAGGCCCGCGCTCCCCCATCACCAGCTGGGGGTGCCGAGGCGCGCGCAAAGTCGATAGGCCCGACTTCCCGCGCGATCCCTCACTCCCGAGCCGCAAGATGCCGCGCACAAGAAGTCGGCCGGTCCGACTTCCTGCGCGTTAGTCCTGCGGTGGGTCTGGGCGCGTGCGGAGGTCGCGTAGGAAGTCGACGGGCCCGACTTCTCGCGCGGCCCCCCCTTCGCCCCACGTTGCTGCCTTCATGTGCCCTGCTCCCAACTCCTGCGCACGAAAGGTCGGCCCGCCCGACTTCCTGTGTGGTGGGTCTGGGCACGTGCGGAGGTTGCGTAGGAAGTCGATGGGCCCGACTTCCTGCGCGGCGGGTTGGGGCTCGTGCTGCTGCGAGGGGAGGGTGGGTGTTGAGGGTGCGCGAAAAGTCGGCCGGGCCGACTTTCTGTGCAGCGTTTTCGCGGTGGGGCTTGCGCACCTCGCACCGCGTGGTGGGGGTGTCGAGGCGCGTGGGAAGTCGATGGGCCGACTTCCCACGCGATGCCTCACTCCCGAGCCGCAAGCTGCCGCGCACGAAAGGTCGGCCGGCGCGACTTCCTGTGTGGTGGGTCTGGGCGCGTGCGGAGGTTGCGTAGGAAGTCGACGGGGCCGACTTCCTGTGCAGCGCCTTCGCGGTGGGGCCTGCGCACCCCGCAAGCGCGTGGGAAGTCGATGGGGCCGACTTCCCACGCGATGCCTCACTGGCCAGCCGCAGGCTGCCGCGCGCGAGAAGTCGGCCGGGCCGACTTCTCGGGTGGGGGTGGAGGGGGCGTTTGGGTCAGGTTGGGAGGTGGCGGTAGGCGGTGGCTACTTTCAGGAGCCAGGTGACTTCTTCTTGGGGGGTGGCGCCGCCGGGGTGGTCGGGTTCGGGGGGCATGCCGGTGGCTGGGGGGTGGCCGGTGGTGTGGTGGTGGAGGGCGGCGTGGAGCCAGGCGGCTTCGGTGTGGGCGCGGGCTCGGTCGACGGCCGGGGAGCCGGAGGTCGCGACCGGGGCGCCGGTGCCCGGGGCCGCGGGTGGGAGAGCGTCCCGGAGGGCCAGGGCCGCGTCGCGGATCTCGAAGGCCCGGTGGGCGACGTCGAGCGAGCGGTCGCCGAGGGTGAGGAGGTTGCGGACCCGTCCCGCCGGGGTGCCGAAGACGACCTGCGGCGCCGCCGCGACGAGGTCGGCCCAGAGCGGGTGGAGCCGCCACATCGCGTACTGGTCGCGGACGTAGTGGCTCACGGTCCGCAGCGGCGGCATGGCGATGCCGAGCACGAGCAGGATGGCCGCCGCGGCCGGCAGGAGTTCGCCGATGGGGTCGTACGGCGGGACGGGCTTCCCGGTGACCGGGTCGTGCGCGACCACGGTGTGCGTCGCGATGTAGTAGACGCGGTACAGCACGTACGCCGCCCCGGTCCCGGTGCTCGCCGCCATCAGCCGGACGCCCGTGCGCAGGAGGCCGCGGGGCACGTTGAGCCGGTTCGACCAGAAGAGCCGGGAGGCGAGGAGCGTCGAGGCGAAGAAGAACAGGTAGTAGACGGTGAGGTAGAGCTGCACCGGCCGGTCGGCGTAGTGCGCGTCGATGCCGTCGGGCCCGATCTGCTCGTGCTGGAAGAAGAAGATCGACAGCACCGCCATCGTCACGCACGCCGCCCCTGCGGCAGCGTGCCGGAGCTTCGCCGAGCGCAGGCCCGTCCCGGGCTTCCCGTGGATCGCGAAGACGTAGTCGAGCAGGAACGTCGCCGCCGCGATGCCGAGGAGGTGCTTGATCAGGACGGACACCTCGGGTAGCCCGGTGCCGTCCTCGAGGAAGCGGGCGACGGGGGCGGGCCGCGTGGTGAGGGCGAGCGCCATCGTGGCCATGGTGCCCCAGAGGGCGCGGGTGGCGGGGGAGCGGAAGGCCCAGGGGGCGCGCCAGACGACGGCGGTCCACAGGAGCGCCGGGATGAGGATCTCGAAGGCGGAGCGCAGCATCCTCACCCTCGCCGCCGTCCGCGCCGGAGGGGTGCGATCGGGCTGAGCATGCTGTCGACGAACCGTTGGGAGGATTCCGTCCTCGCGCGGTCGGTTCCCGCCAGGTCGGCCGGCAGCAGGGCTATCATCTCGGCCTCCTGTTCTTCGACGGTGGTGTAACTCGTGCGGGCCAGGCCGAGGGCGTGGGCGACGAATTCGGGGGTGAGGTTCGGAAACAGGCCGGTGAGGTGGCCCAGTTCGAGGGCGCCGGTGTGTCCGCAGGCGACGTGTCCGAGCTCGTGCAGCTTGATGAGGTCCTGGTGGGCGGGGGTGGTGTGCTGCTCGTAGAAGACGACGTCGATGCTGGGAAGGGCGATCCACAGCCCGCAGGGGGCGTCGTGGCCGAGGGCGGGCAGCGGTTCCATGGCGATGGGCCGGCCCCGGTGGCGTTCGAGGGAGGCGCGGAAGCCTTCGACGGTGAACGGGGCGGGCAGGTCGAGCGCGCCGAGGATGTTCTCGCAGCGCCTGCGGAGGCCGCGGGGAAGAGGCATGCGGGAAAACGTTCCTTCAATCAGCGGCGAGCAGGCGAGCAGGCGAGCAGAGCGGGAGAACATCCCCGCGAGGCGACGTCCGGGAATCACTTCCCCTGCGGGAGCCCGGGGTTGCCGCGCGCCGGCGCCCCGTCCTCCAGGCTCTTGAGCCGGTCGGCGAGCGCGAGCAGCATGTGCAGGCTGTTGTCGGACAGTCCCGAGGCGCGCTTGACCAGGCTGACCACCCCGGAGTTGCCGAGGGCCTGCCGGAGGTCCCCGAACTTGTCGAGCCGGTCGAGCTGTTCGTCGACGTCGGCGGTCCTGCGGTCGTCCAGGAAGTAGGCCGCGCCCTGCCGGATGCCGAAGCCGCGGCCGAGCCAGTCGAGGGTGTCGACGGTCGGGTTGGGGCACTGGCCCTTCTGCGTCACGCCGTGGTGGAGGTTGCGGATGGTGTCCTTGGAGATGACGTCGCGTCCGGCGACGGCGTTGATGCGGTCGGCGAGTTCGCGGTAGGTGGGGGCGCGGCCACCGGCGCGGGCGGCGTCGCGGGATATCAGGTGGTCGATCTTGTCGGCGATGGCACGGGCCCGGGCCGGCGGGCGCTCGGGCGCGGTGGGGCGGTCCGCGTCGTCCGGCTCGTGTGCACGCACGTCGCCCGCCCCTCCGATCGAATGGGGCACCAACCTATCGCGAGGGGTGGGCCCCTTCGGAACCGTACGGACGGCCCAGTTCCGCGATCCGCATGATGCGTCCGTGCGAGTCGAGGACGACGTCGTACGTGTTGCCGTAGCAGCCGTACGGCGCGGCGGGTGGGCGGCCGGCGAGGCAGCCGTCGAGGTGCCCGAGGAGTTCGGGCAGCGGCACGGGTTTGGCGGGCTCGCCGTTCGGCAGGTCGACGAGGGCGGCCTCGACGCCGGCCGCGGCGAAGGCGTAGCGCACGGGGCCGCCGACGGGCTCGAAGCGGTTCGGCGAACAGTGGTACCGGGTGGCGCGGGCGGTGAGCTCGGCAGTGTCCGGGGTGCCCACGGCGGTCACGGCGACGACGCGGAGCACGTTGTGCCCGGGCCGTTCGCCGGCCGGAGAGCAGGCGGGGGAGGCGGAGGGGGACGGCAGCGGCGGGGCGGCCTCGACGCCGTCGTCGGGCGCGTCGCCGGGGTCGCCGGGGTCGCCCGGGTCGTCGTCGTCCGCGCCGCCGAGCTCGGTGGACGCGCTCACGACCGTGGGGTTCTCGTCGGCCGGGGTGCAGGACGAGAGGCCGACGACGGAGATGGCCACGGCGGTGCAGGAGAGGAGGGCGGTGAGCAGGGTTCGGGGCGGGGCCATGGCACCAGTCTCCCCGGAGGTGTGGCGGACGCGGACATCCGGTTATACGTGTGCCGGTCGGGGCGCGGTTCCCGCCCCTGCCGAAACCCGTGATCCCGCCCCCGTCGAAACCCGTATCCCACCCCGCCGAAACCCGCGATCCGCGCATCCCCGGGAAGCACGAATCCCGCCCCCGCCGGATGTGCGGACCCGGCGGGGACGGGAAGTCCGTGCACCCCCTACGCCGCGACGGGCCGCGAGGCCTCGTACGCCTCCCGCACCCGCGCCTGGGCCCTAGCCCGGGCCCGCGCGTCGCCCCCGAGGTGGTCGAGCCCGAGCAGGGCCGCCCCGAGCACCGGCGGCGCGACGACGACGCGCGGCTCGGCCAGCGGCGCGGCCTGCGCGAGCCGCGCCGTGACGTTGTCGAGCAGGAGCGGCTGCCGGGAGGCGAGCACCCCGCCGCCGAGTACGACCGGGGCGGGTGCGTCGAGCAGCTGGAGCCGGGTGAGCGCGACGACGGCGAGCCGGACGATCTCGTCGGCCTGCCGGTCGACGAGCTCCAGTGCGGCGGGGTCCCCCTCGCCCGCGACGGCGAACAGCACCCGGACGATCTCGTGCAGCCGCGCCGCCGGCAGGTGCCCGAGGTGGACGCCCTCGGCGACGGCGCCGGCGCTGGGCAGCCCGAAGTGGTCGGCGATGGCCCGGGCGAGGGCGGTGGGCGCGCCGCGCCCGTCCTCGGCGCGGACGGCGTGCCACATGCTGTGGGCGGCGAGGCTGGCGCCGCCGCCCCAGTCGCCGGTGAGTTCGCCGAGGGCGGGGAAGCGCGCGGTGCGGCCGTCGGGGAGGAGGCCGACGCAGTTGATGCCGGCGCCGC
>NZ_JBFBDY010000310.1:0-7607 GCF_040683475.1 Kitasatospora sp. NPDC093558
GACCACCTCGGCCACCACCAGGCCGGCGCGGCCGTCCACGGCAACGCCGCCACGATAGCCGCACTCGCCGGCGACGGACCGGCGGCACTGCACCACGCCCGCGAAGCCCGGCAGTTGCCGGCCGCGCACCCGCACGCCACCTTCCACCTCTTCGCGCTCGCCGACGAGGCCGACGCCCTGCGGCTCCTCGGCCGCAACGACGCGTCGGAACGGGCCTGGCAGGACGCCGCCGAACGCTGCCGGGCCAGCGGGGCACTGCACCTGGAGGCCGCGGTCGAGCAGCGGTACGCGGACTTCCTCCCGAGCGTCGGACGCGCCCGGGATGCGGCCGAACACCTCGGCCGGGCCCAGGAGTTCTGCGCGGAGTCCGGCGACACCCGGGGCGCCGCCGAACTCGCGGCGCGGATCGCCGCGACCGGGGTCTGAGCGGACGATTTGCGACCTGTCGTCCGCTTCGGTGTCGCCCGGCCGTGGTCGCGGCCGGCGGCCGGCCAGGACGAACGGGTCAACGACTTTTCACAGCAGCGGAGTTGAATGTCTCGCGGTACGTGCGTGGCGGCACCCCGACGTGTGCCTTGAACAGGCTCCGGAAGTTGGCCGGCGTGCCCAGGCCACAGCGCCGTGCGACGGCTTCGACCGTCAGATCGCTCGATTCCAGGAGTTCCCGTGCGAGGCCGAGCCTCGCGTCGAGCAGCCAACTCATCGGCGGCCGGCCGGTGTCGGAGTGAAAGCGGCGGATGAGCGTGCGGCGGGACAGGCCGGCCTGGCGCGCCAACTGGTCGACGGTGAGCGGCTGGTGCAGGTGACGCAGGGCCCACTCGTACACCGGCATCGCTGCGCCGGAGGCGTCCGGGGCCACCGGCAGGTCGGCGAACTGGGCTTGACCGCCCGTGCGGTGTGGGGCGGTCACCAGCAGGCGGGCCCGCTGGTTCGCCAGGCGGGCGCCGTGGTCGCGGCGGATGAGATGCAACGACAGGTCGAGGCCCGCGGCGACTCCGCCCGAGGTCAGCACCTGGCCTTCGTCGATGTACAGCTCCTGCGGCTGCACCGTCACCTGCGGGTACCGCCTGGCCAGCTCTGCGGCGTAGCGCCAGTGCGTGGTGGCCCGGCGGCCGTCGAGCAGGCCGGCGGCGGCCAGGGCAAACGCGCCCGAGCAGATGGACACCATCCGGCTGCCGCAGGCCGCCGCCCGTGCGAGCGCGGCGGTGACCGCGGCGGAGGGCGGGTCGGGCTCCAGGTACCCGGGGACGATCACGGTGTCCGCGGTCTGAACGGCGTCCAGCCCGTCGACGACGGACAACGCCGGGCCGCCGTGCATCGGCACCAGCCCGGGCCGTTCCGTGCACACGGTCATCGTGTACGGACCGTCCGGCCAGCTTCCGAAGACCTGCAACGGAATCCCGATGTCGAGTGCGAGGACGTTCTCGAGCGCCACCACGACCACGTGGTGCTTGCCGCCGGAGGCGTGGACTCCCATGGCACGATCCTATCGCTGCATGGCATTCGTGCCACTGACTCCCGCGCTCCGTGGGCGCCTACGGTCATTCCATCCGCCCGTCGGCCATCACGCCGCTCCGCCCGGGGCCGCGCACCGCCGCACAGGAAGAGAGATGCCGTGATCAACGACGCACCCCTGCCCGTCTTCGAGCGGCTCGGCCTCCCGGACACGGGCCTGTCCCGGGACGCCTTCGCCTACGCGGAGAGGGCCACGCCCGACTTCGTCTTCTTCCAGGACGCAAGGGCACGGAGGTGCGGCTGGCGCAGGCGGGCATCGGCACCGACATCCTCGGAGTCCGGCGCGAGATCCTTCCGGCCGGCCTCGCCGACGACGTACACGCCCTCCTCCCCCGCATGAACCTGGGCTACGCACTGAGCGACGCGATCGTCGCCCAGGCCAAGTCCAAGCCGCAGAAGGCATCTCCGATGACCTTCCCGGGAGAACTGCTGCGCCACCACCTGCCCCATGGCGCCCAGCCCACGTGGTACGACCTGCTCGCCGTGGCGGGCTGGGGCGACCAGCCCGTCGGTGCCGTCGCCCGGCGCCGTGCGGAGACGCCGGAGCGAGTAGGGGCGATGTTCATGGAGTACCTGGAGGCGGGTGACATCGAGGGCCTGGTGTCGCTGTACGAGCCGCGCGCGCACTTCGTCCCCGCCCCCGGAACCCACCTGGTGGGCACCGAGGCCATCCGGCAGGCCCTGCAACAGCTGATCGACGGCGGCGCCCGTCTCAAGCTCGAACTGCGCGAAATCCGGCAGGCGGACGACATCGCCCTGGTGTCGAACACCGCCACCCTGACGGGCGCCGGCCCCGAGCCGGTGATCTCCACGACCACGGAGATCCTCCGACGCCGGCCGGACGGCGGCTGGGCCCACGTCGTGGACGACCCGTTCTTCGGCTGAACGTCCACGGTCACACACTCACGAACCGCCCTACAAGGAGGGGCCGAGGCTCGCACCGCGATGCCCATGCCCCTCGCCTCCAGTATCGGGCGCAGCGCGCGCACCGCGTAGAAGCTGCGGGACTTGACCGTCCCCACCGCCACGCCGAGGGCCTGCGCCGCCTCGGCCATCGAACGGCCCTTCAGGTGCAGTTCCACCAGCACGTCGTGGTGGTGCGGCTGGAGCTCCGCCAGGGCGGTCTCCAGGTCCCGGGCGGCGAGCACCTCGTCGTACGGGTCGTGGGCCGCGACGTGCTCCCCGGGCGCCTCGTCGGCCACCTCCTGGACGCGCGCGGAGGCCATCCGGAAGCGGTCGATCGCGATCCGGCGGGCCACCGTGAACAGCCACGGCCGGCTCTGCTCCAGGGGCGACCAGCCGCCGGGCCGTCGCCTCGTCATCCCGCCCGTCCACCGTGACGGCCCGCCTGCCGTCGCCGCGGTCCACCGTCGTCGCCATCGGAGTCCGTCTCACCCGTGCTCACGCCTCGTCCCTCTACTTCCGTGTAGTTGAACGGATAACTTGCTCGCGAATGTTCAGCACGACGAATCATCGCAGGTGGGAGCCGTTGGACGGTATGCAAACATCCGCGGGCGGCGGTCCGGCCCGGGGACCTCTTTCGGGTGAAATCCCGCCTGCAGGACCGTTTCTGCCGGCCAAGGCCGTCACACCACCGTGCCACTCTGACGGCGTATTCCCCTCCCCCGAAAGGAACATCCATGGGTGACACGCTGCACGTCGGCGACGAACTCGGCCTCGGCCACTCCCTCCAGGGTGGTGCCTACACCCTGACGCTGCAGCACGACGGCAATCTGGTCCTCTCCGAGCCGGGCGCCGTCGTGTGGGCGACCAACACGCAGGACAAGAGGGTTCAGCGGGCCGTGCTCCAGGACGACGGCAACTTCGTGCTGTACGACGGCGCCGGCGCGGCGTGGGCCACCGACACCAACGGCCAGGCCGCCGACCGGCTGGTCGTGCAGGCCGACCGCAACGTCGTGCTGTACGGCACGGACGGCAGCCCGCTGTGGGCCTCGGACACCAGGACCGACGACCCGATCGCCCCCCAGGCGCCGACGACCGCGGCACCGGTCGACGACGCGGTGTCGCCGCCCCCGGCCGACTCCGCGGCGCAGACCTACACGGTCGAACCCGGCGACACCCTGTGGGCCGTGGCCGAGCGCTTCTACGGCGACGGCAACCGCTACCGCGACATCGCCGCCGCCAGCGGCATCGACAACCCGGACGTGATCGACGTGGGCCAGGTGCTGACGATCCCGTAGACGAGCCGAACGGGCCGGCCGGTCTGCTCCGGGTCTCACGCCCGGCTGCGGCGCCGGCCCAACCGCCCGGCCACGCCGCCGAAGACCACCACCACCAGCACGCCCGCGCTGCCGCCGGCCACCGCCAACGCCCGCCACGCGCCCGACCGGTCCGGGCCCGGGATGACCACCACCGGCTCTGCGGCGGCGGCCTGGTGGCCGACCGTGGGCCAGGACGCGGTCACGGCCGCCACCGGGTCGAGGGTGCCGTAGCCCACCGTGGCGTCCGGGAGCCGGGTGCCCGGGCGGTAGGCGGTCGTCTCCTCGACCGGCTGCCGCACACCTCCGCCGTCACCACCAACCTCGCCGACGAGGCCTCGCTGGTGGACCGCATGCGCGACGCCCTGCATAGCTAGATGATGCGCCGCCAGGACTGCTCCCCCGCTCGCCCCGCACCCCGAGCACGGCCTCACCGTCGACGGCGGGCCGCAGAGCGGCAAGAGCAACCTGCTGCGCACCCTCGTCACCGGCCTCGCGCTCACCCACAGCCCGCGCGAGGTCCAGTTCTACCACCTCGACTTCTGCGGCGGCGGCGTCACCGGCCGGCGGCGACCCCGAGCGGGTCGGGCGCACCATCGCCGAGATCAACGGCATCATCGCGCGCCGCAAACAGAGCTTCGCCCGGCTCGGCATCGACTCCGCTGCCGCCTTCCGGCGCCGCCGCGCGGCCGACGACCCCGAACCGGCCGACGACCCGCACGGCGACGTCCTCCTGATCGTCGACGGCTGGAACACCCTGCGCCAGGAGTTCCCCGAACTCGTCCAGGTCCTGGGCCTGATCGCCGGACGCGGCCTCAACTACGGCATCCACCTCGTCGTCACCGCGACCCGCTGGGCCGAGGTCACCAGCGCCCTGTGCGACCAGCTCGGCACCAAGTTCGAGCTCCGACTGGGCGACTCCGTCGACTCCGTGATCAACATGCGGGCCGCCGCCACCGTCCCCAGGGTGCCGGGACGCGGTCTCGCCGACGAACAGCTCCACTTCCTCACCGCCCTGCCCCGCATCGACGGCACCGGCGACGCGGACGACCTCGCCGACGGCGTCGCCGACCTCGTCGAAGCCGTCGACGACCGCTGGACCGGCCCCCGCGCCCCGCAGGTCCGCATGCTGCCGCTGATGCTGGAGGTCGCCGAACTTCCCACCCCCGAAGGCCGGCTGCGGATCGCCCTCGGACTGGAGGACCGCGAGGTCTCCGCGCTCTGGCACGACTTCGAGGAGTCACCGGACCTCGTCGTCATCGGCGACAGCGAGACCGGCAAGACCAACCTCCTGCACCACCTCGTCAACGGCATCACCACGACCTACACCCCGGCCGAGGCCCGCATCACGCGTGCCATGGAGGGCCGCGTGCCCAGCGAGGACGTCACCCCCGCCCGCCTCAAGCTCCGCGACCGGTGGACCGGCCCGGAACTCTTCATCCTCGTCGACGACTACGACCTGATCACGGCACCGCTCACCGGACACCCCTTCGCCCCACTCCTCGACCGCCCGTCCAGGGCACCGAACTGGGCCTCCACCTCATCGTCGCCCGCAGCGCCAACGGCATCGCGCGGGCCATGGCCGACCCCCTCCTTCGCCGACTCCTGGACGTCAACACCCCTGCCGTCCTGCTCTCCTGCCCGCCCAGCGAGGGCGTCCTCTTCGGCAGCGTCAAGCCCCGCCAACTGCCCCCGGCCGGGCCCTGCACATCACGCGCCGCCGCACGGTGCAGTTGCAGACGGCGCTGGCCCCGGCCACGGAGGACGGCGGGGAGACGGCCTGATCCCCTGGCCACACGACGGGGACCTGCACAACACGGGTGGTGAACCTCCGTGCGGGTGGGGGCCGTATAGCTGGGCGGGGCCACCGACCGGGTGGATCCCGATGAACGATCAGCCCGATGAACGATCAGGGAGGCGTACGCCGATGGCCGAGGTGGAGCCTCACCGGACATCCGCCCGGACCGGGCGTACGCACCGGACGACTTCGGACCAGGTGGTTTCGGACCGGGCCGTCGCCGGGGTCGTCTCCCACCGTCCGGTGTCCGCCCTGGGGGCGCGATGAGCGGGGCGGGCTCCGAGGTCTCGGCCGTGCCGGCTCTGCGGCGCCGGTTCGGCCGTCGTACCGTCTCGTCCGCCCCGCCGCCCGCGCCGGCCGCGCGCCGGGGGCCCTCGCGCTCGATCCTGCGGCCGTTCGGGCCGCACTACGTCATCGCCCCCCGTGAGGTCGGCGACGACGAGCTGGCGGCGGCGATGGGGAGCCTGCGGCCGGTGCCGAACGCGCTCGTCGTCGTGGCCGCCGCCGCCGACGCCGCGCCCGTGCTGCGCGAGCGGATGGCCGAGCTCGGGCTGATCGCCCGCACCCGGGGTGCCGCGCGCCTGATCCTCGCCGCCTCCGGCCTCGGCGCGGTCGGCCCCGGCGGGCGGCGCCCCGCCGAGGTGGTCGCCGACAAGGCCGGTCTTGCGGTCGTCGCGCCGGACGGACTGGTCTCCATCCAGCCCGACGGCACCCTCAGGGTGACCGCACCCGAGGGCTCCACCGAGCCCGCCGCGTGGTGGAGTTGCCCGCCGGGCGGACGTCCGCGGCGGATGCGGGAGACGGTCGAGGCGGCCACCCCCGTCGAGCCGGCCCGGGCGCAGACGCCGCCCCGCACCGAGCCCGCGTCGTGGCCGGCGCCCGCCGGTCCGGCCTGGGGCGCCGGGGCGGCCTCGTGGCCGCCGCCCGCCGTCCCCACCCGGACGGTCGCCGCGGCCGGCTCCACCGCGCTGCCCGCCTCGGTCGCCGTCCAGCGCCTCGCCTCCGGCTTCTGGCTCAGCCACGTCACGGCCCGCCCCGAGGCGGGGATGCCGTTCCTACGCGAGCTCGCGACACCGCCCGGCACGACCCCGCTGGTCGTCGGCACACCCGCCCAACCCGTCCTCGCGCCGGAGGAGTTCGCCGACGCCGCGCTGTCCCTGCCGACCGGTTCGGACCAGCTCGTCGTCAGCGCTCCCTGGGCGGACCCGGGCGCACTCGCCGTCCTGTCCGGCACCCTCGCCGAGCGCCTCGGCCGGCCCGTGCACGCCGCGGTCGGCCTCCCGGTCGCGGGCGACGGCGCGTTCACCGCCCGGGTGCTCGACCACCGCGGCGCCACCACCTGGGAGCCGTACCTGATCCGGCTGACGTCCGGCAGCCGCCACGACACCGTCAGCACCGCCTGGCGCAACGGCGGCGCCGCGTGGGACACCGTCGGCCCCGGGCTGTTCCGCGCCTTCCCGTTCTGGTGTCTGGAGGCCGTCCCGGCCGGGCTCTGGCTGCGCCCCGAACCGCCGTACGCGTGGGCGCCGCGGTTCCTGCGCCCGGACCCGGCCCGCCCGCTGCTCGTGGTGGGCGAGCAGGCCCGGCTGATCCCGCACGACGTGTGGGAGCAACTGTCCACCCTGCTCGACCAGTTGCCCGGCGACGGCGCACGGGGCTTCGGATTGCTGCTGCACGGCCTGGTCGACGCGGCCTCCGAGAGCAGCGCCCGGTTCTTCGCCCGGATGCACGGCCTGGTGTGGCTCAACCCGCCCGCCCGCACGCAGGGTGGGCTCATCGGCCCGGCCCCCGCCTTCCCGGCGACGTACGCGGTGGGCGGCTTCGGCGCGCCGAGCCTGCCGAGTGCACCGAGCGTGCGGAACGCGCCGAGTGCACCGAGCGCGCCGGAGCGGTTCGCGCTGCCGTCGCACCGGAACGAGGGGTTCGTGACGGGACGGGTCACACCCGCCGATCCGGAGCTCGCCCCGCCGGCGGCCCCGCCCGCCGGACTCGCCACGCGCGGCGGCGCGGCGGCCGTGACCCGGCCCGCCGCCCCGCCGACCCCGGTGCAGGCGGTGGAGACGGGGGGGGCGGAC
>NZ_JBFBDY010000311.1:0-7557 GCF_040683475.1 Kitasatospora sp. NPDC093558
GGACCCCCTGCACGGGGGCTGCTGGTCAGCTCCAGGGGACGGCGACGAGCCGGCTGGTGTCCTGGGCCCACGACGAAGGGCTGTCCCAGGCGTCGGTGCCGCCGTGCTCGCGACGTAGCCGGCGAAGCGGTAGTGGCGGACGTACCTCTCCGGGAAGTTGAAGGACTTCAGGGAGTAGCCGGTGCCGCTGTTCCCGGGCTGCGCGCAGAAGGTGGCGTCGGCGGCGAACTGGCTGGTACCCGCGTTGGGCTGGAGAAGGAGCTGGAACGCGTAGTGCCTGAGGTAACTGCCGGGCATGTCGGCCGACTCGAAGGAGACGCAGCCGCTGCCGGCCAGGCTGGCCCGGTTCCTGGCCGGGCTGCGCCGCCCATCACTATGGCCAGACACTGAGACACCGTCAATATGTCTGGTTGTTAACGCACATAATCGCGAGATCGCCTCCGCGACGACGACTTCCGGGTGCCGGGCGGGTGTCGGGTGGGTCCGGGGTGGCCGGGTCCGGGGTGGGGCGGAGTCCCCGCACGCCCGTGCGGGGACCCGCGTCCTGGGGCCGCCGTCAGGCCGGGGCAGCTCGGCCTCCAGGGTGCCGGCCGGGCTGACGTGCAGGGCGCCGTCCGGGCCGCCGATCCGCAGCGCCAGGGGTACGGGCCGTCGGCGGCGTTCGTCAAGTGACCACCCGCTGAACGGCTCCGCGGAGTGGCTGCACAGGAACCGCCTGCATCCAGGACGAGGAACCCCGACCGGCGCGCGGCCGGGGTTCCTCCAGGCGTCGGGTACCGGTGTTCTCAGGTGGACCGGGCGGGTCAGCGCTGCAGGGTGAGCACGCCCGGCCGGTACGGCAGTTGGATGTAGGAAGTGCCGTCCGAGTTGGGGTTCCTGCCCTGGTAGAGGAGCTGGAGGTTGCAGGGGTCGACGGTCATGGTCTGGTCGGGGTTGTTGCGGACCAGGTCACCGTGGCTGATGTCGTTGGTCCAGGTGGCACCGCTGTTGGCCAGGCCGGCGAAGGGGTTGCTCGCGGTGGCGGCCTGCGGGGTCCAGGAGCCGTTCAGGCTGGTGGCGGTGAACGAGCGGAAGTAGCGGTGCTCGTTCACGTCCCGGGCCTCGACGATCATGAGGTACTGGTTCTGGCCCTGGACCTTGTAGACCTGGGGCGCCTCGAACAGGTTCTGCACCGTGTCGCTCATGACCGTGGTGTACGAGGAGCCGAAGCTGCCGGGAAAGTTCCCGATCGGCATGCTCGCCCGGTAGATGCTGCCGTTGTCACCCGCGAAGAACAGGTACATGTTCTGGTCGTCGGCGATCAGGGTCGGGTCGATCGGGCCGCCGGTGGGGAGGCTGCCGGTGAACAGCGCCTGCGGCGCGGACCAGCCGTTGGGGTTGGTGGGGTCGCTGGACGTGCGGTAGGTGAAGGGCCAGGCGGTGCCCCATCCCAGCGAGGCCAGCACCCAGGTGTTCTTGGGCGCGAAGTAGAACAGCTGGGGCGCCACCGCGGACGAGGTCATGACGGTCTGGGTGGCCGAGGCCATGTCCGACCAGTTCGTGAAGGGAGCGAATCCCATCGACTTCCACGACGTTCCGTCGGAGTAGGTCGCGTAGACCAGGTGCTTGCCGTTGTAGACCACGTCGGTGAAGTCCTTCAGCGAGGCTCCCCCGTTCACCGGCTCCGCCAGCGGACCGGTCGAGGTCCACCGGTACGTCGACGGGAGAGCACACGTGGTGCCCGTCCCGGACAGGCCGGTCCACTGCTGGTTGCCGGCGCCGCTGCAGTTCCACAGCTGCACCGCCGTGCCGTTGCCCGTGCCACCGCCCGACACGTCCAGGCACAGCCCGGACTCCACGCCGACGACCGTGCCGTCGGAATTCACCCGCCACTGCTGGTTCGCAGCGCCGGTACAGGACCAGATCTCCACCCGCGTGCCGGCCGCGGTGGCGTGGCCCGGAACATCCAGGCACTTGGTGCCGTACACGGTCAGCTGGTTGCCGGACGTCAACGTCCACTGCTGGTTGGTCCCGCCCGAGCAGTCCCAGATCTGCAGGAACGTTCCGTCGGTCTGGCTCGCGTTCGGCACATCGAGACACCGACCGGAACCCGCACCGCGCAATGCACCGCTGGTGGCCGCCTGAGCCTGGCCTGCGACGAGCATCGACGCCAACGCCACCACGGCCGCAGCCACGGCGGCGAGCACCACGGACAGAGGTCTGCGGTTGGAACTTCGTCTGCGCATCGAGATGTCCTATCTGTGGGGATGGAGCTGTCACACGGTTCGGTTGTCGTTGACACGTGTGGTACCTGGCGGCGCGCGCCAGGAGTCGGGATCGGCCGGCGGGGAAGCCCCACCTTTGCCTGTCGGACTTCAGAAGCCCTGCACAGGTGCTTCTCTCTGCGGGGGGAGTCGGCGCAGGATGCGCCTCCAACTCGCCGTATGCGAAGGCGTTGCCGTCCACCGAGTCGGCGGGGGCGACGTACGGCTCGGCGAAGAATGTTAACGCTAACATTGCGGGGTCGAAGCGAGCCCTCCCAGTGGGAGGCGGATGAGATCTTGAACGTGAGCGGAGTCAATACCCGCCCACCTCGGCACGTCAAGACAGCTGCAACGACTTCCCGTGCCGACCGACGCGGCGACGGCCGGGACGGAGAGCATGGAGGCGCAGGAAGTACCGTGCCCGCTCCATCCGCCGAGCCCGGATGTAGCCGACCACCGTCCACGATTCGCAGGTGAACGCGGAGTTGGACGCGATGTTCCCGTGGCACGAGGGGCGACCGGTCGACTGGAGCGGTCCAACCAGGCCGCCCAGCTGATCCCTCCGTACCCGGGTCATGAGTACGACGTCTCCTTCCTCAAGCACGAGTTCTTCTTCGAACGGATCGTCGACGCCCGCAGCGCAGGGGTGGCGATGGCGCCCTTCGGGCCACGGTGACGGGTGCCGGCCTCGTCCGGCCCGCTCCCCGGCCCCCGCTTTCCGCCGAGCCCCACCCCCAGGTGGCGGGTGTGCCCCGGCGGAACAGAAGCAGACCCCAGACGTGGCATCCCTGGAACCTGACGACTCGTCATCAACGGTCAGAATGTGCGGTGTAGGTGAACCGGCCGGCGATCGGACATGGGATGCAATGCAGGCAGGCCGCCGTGGAGCGGGTGCATCCCCCCGTTCCTCCTGACAGTGCCGCCTGTCGAGCAGCTTTGCAGATACGGGCCTGTCATCGTGACTCCTGCGCCTGTTCGCGGCCATGGGATGTTCAGCGCGAGGGCGAACGTGCTATCTCTTGGAGTGCACTCCGTCCGGCGGGAGCACGGAACCAACCCCCTGGCGAAGGGAGCCCGAACCGGCGAACGCGGCGGACCAGCGCATGTGCGAGCGCTGACCGCGCTCCTGACGGAACCGGACAGGCCCGTGGCCGGACGGCTCCGGCCGTGCCCCAGGCGGACGAGGACGCTTCCGCGCCGGGCACGGCTCGTCGGCCGCAGCGGTGACCGCATCGCCCCCGTGTCCCACAGCTGCCGCGCCGCGACGGTACAGCCCGGCTCCCGTCGTGCACTGGACCAGGACCCCCCTGAGCGAGGACTAGATGACTGAGGCGAACCTCGTCGTGCTGTCGGCCGGTGACGCGGCCCTCGTGCTCGACACCACCGGACCCGCGATGCCCCGGGTGCTGCACTGGGGCGTCGATCCCGGCTTCCGTGCCGGCGACGCCGCGCAGGTGCTCGACGCCATGGCCCGGACCTCGCGCCACCAGGCCGGGAGTCTGATGCCCTCCCAGGGGCAGGGCTGGGGCTGGTTCGGACGTCCGACCCTGTCCGGGCACCGCGACGGCCGGGTGCGCCCTCTGCGCTTCGAGCTCGCCGAACCGGCCGCCGTACGCGCCCAGGACGGCCGGGGCGGCACCCTCCATGCGCGGGCCCTGGACCCCGGTGCGAGGCTCGCGCTGGACACCGAACTGCAGATGACGGAGCAGGGCGTGGTGCGGCTGCGCCACACCCTGACCAACACGGCCACGGACACCTACACCCTGGACGTCCTCACGTGTGTGCTGCCGGTGCCCGCCCATGCCGCGGAACTGCTGGATTTCGCGGGCCGCTGGGCCCGTGAGCGCTCCCCTCAGCGCGCTCCGCTGCGGCAGGGTGTGTGGTCGAGGGAGAGCCGGCGCGGCCGCACCGGTTTCGACGCCGGGTTGCTGCTCGCCGGTACCGAGGGCTTCGGCTTCCGGCACGGCGAGGTCTGGGGCGTGCACGCTGCTTGGAGCGGCAACCACGTCCAGTACGCGGAGCGGCTGGCCGACGGGACGACGGTCCTCGGCGGCGGCGAACTGCTGGACGCAGGTGAGATCCGGTTGGCGGAGCACGAGTCGTACCGAACCCCGTGGGTGTACTTCGGGACCTCCGGCACGGGCCTGGACGGGATCAGCCGAGGATTCCACGACATGCTCCGGAGCCGACCCCGGCACCCGAACTCCGCCCGGCCGGTCACCATGAACATCTGGGAGGCGGTCTACTTCGACCACGATCCCGAGCAGGTACGCGCCCTTGCGAACACCGCGGCAACGGTCGGCGTGGAACGGTTCGTCGTGGACGACGGCTGGTTCCTGCACCGCCGCCACGACCGGGCCGGCCTCGGCGACTGGTACGTCGACGAGAAGGTGTGGCCCGAAGGACTGCGCCCGCTCGCCGACCACGTCCACGGGCTCGGCATGCAGTTCGGCCTCTGGGTCGAGCCCGAGATGGTCAACCCCGACTCCGACCTGGCCCGCGCCCACCCCGACTGGTTCCTCGCCGACCCCGAACGCCTCCCGTTCGAGCAGCGCAGCCAGCACGTCCTGGACGTCGCGCACCCCGACGCCCACGCCTATCTGCTGGAGCGGATCAGCGCCCTCGTCGGAGGCGTGGGCATCGACTACCTCAAGTGGGACCACAACCGCGACCTCGCCGACGCCGTCCACGACGGCCGACCCGGTGTGCACGCGCAGACCACGGCGGTCTACCAGCTCCTGGACGAACTGCGCAGCCGCCACCCCGGGCTGGAGATCGAGTCCTGCTCCTCCGGCGGAGCCCGCGCCGACCTCGGCATCCTCGAACGCACCGACCGGATCTGGGGATCGGACAACATCGACCCGATCGAACGCCAGGCCATCCAGCGCTGGACCGGCCTGCTCCTGCCCCCCGAGCTGATCGGCTCCCACATCGGCTCCGCCCCCGCCCACATCAGCCGCCGCGACACCACGCTCGCCTTCCGCTGCGCCACCGCCCTGTTCGGTCACGCGGGCATCGAATCCGACATCTCGAACTGGTCGCAGGACGAGCTGACCGCACTGACCTCGTGGGTCAGTGCCTACAAGCAGCTACGGCCGCTGCTCCACGGCGGCGACGTCGTCCGCACCGACCACCCCGACCCGGCCGCCTGGGTCCACGGCGTCGTCTCGCGGGACCGGACCCACGCCGTCTTCGCGTACGTCCAACTGGACACCTCCGTCGCCGAGAACGGCGCGCCCGTACGCCTCGCGGGCCTGGACCCCGAGGTCCATTACGCCCTGCGGGTGCGGCCCGAGCTCTCCTGCCCCGAGCACACCTGGCCCGCCTGGGCACGACGGGCATCCGCGCTCACCCTGACCGGCCGGTTCCTGACCCAGGTCGGCCTGGCCGCCCCGGCCCTGGCCAACCAGCCCGGCCAGGCGTTGGTGCTCGAGGCCCAGACGCAGCCGCCGGCCTCCGGGAGGCGATGAAGAGGTCGGCGAAGGCGTACCGCGCCGCGGGGAGGGATTGCACGACCGTTCTCTCCTTCCTCAGGCCGCAGAGGAGGTCAGCCGGGCCGCGACGTCGGCGCCTTCTCGTACGAAGACCGGGATGCGCTCCAGCGGGGCCTCGGCGTCGAGCGTCGTTCCGCCCTCCAGCACACCGCCGGTGGCCGGGTCGCACCAACGGGTGCCGGACGGCAGGTACACCCGGCGGGCCCGGACGCCCGCCTCGTACACGGGTGCCACCAGCAGGTCGGGGCCGAGCAGGAACTGGTCGTCCACCTCCCAGGCGCGCTCGTCCTCGGGGAAGTCGAAGAACAGCGGACGCATGGGCGGGGCGCCGGTGCGGTGGGCGTCCTCGGACAGGCCGTGCAGGTACGGGCGCAGGCGCTCGCGCAGCAACAGGTGGTCGCGGAGGATGCCGTACGCCTCCTCCCCGTACGACCAGACCTCGTTCGGCCCGCCGGTCATGTCCGTCTCGAAGGCGGGGTAGTTGGGCGCGCGGTCGCCGTGCAGCCGCATGACGGGGCTGAAGGTGCCGTACTGGAACCACCGGACCATCAGCTCGCGGTACGCCGGGTCGTCCGGGTCGCCGCCGAAGAAGCCACCGATGTCGGTGTTCCACCAGGGGATGCCGCTCATCGCGACGTTCAGCCCCGCCCTGATCTGGCGGGCGAGGGAGTCGAAGGTCGTGGGGATGTCGCCGGACCACAGCAGGGCCCCGTGGCGCTGGCTGCCCGCCCACGCCGAACGGACCAGCGACAGCGGCCGGTCCTCGCCCGCCGCACGCAGGCCGTCGGCCACCGCGCGGGCGTGCTCCAGCGGGTAGAGGTTCGCGGCCACGGCGGCCGGCCCGGCGGCGTAGACGGCGCGCTCGGCGAGGTCCGAGGGTACGTCGGGTTCGCAGGCGTCGAGCCAGAAGCACGCCACTCCCAGCGAGCGGTAGTTGTCGTTCAGCCGCTGCCACAGGGCGGCGCGGGCTCCGGGGTGGGTGGCGTCGTAGTACGCCATCGGGCGGATCAGAGCCTGCCCGCTGTGCCGGGACGGCCACGGGAAGGTCAGCAGGCCGCCGCCCGTGTCCCGTACGAGGTGCCCGGCTGAGCGGAGCCCGTCGTACGCGTCGCTTCCGGGCTCGACGGTGGGCCACACCGAGACGGCGAGCCTCGCTCCGAGGTCCGACAGCTCCTCGACCATGGCGGCGGGGTCGGGCCACTCGCTCTCTTCGAAGCGCCAGTCGCCCATCCTCGGCCAGTGGAAGAAGTCGCAGACGATGACGGACAGCGGCAGTCCTCGCTTCTTGTACTCCCGTGCCACGGCCAGGAGTTCGCCCTGGGTCCGGTAGCGCAGCTTCGACTGCCAGAAGCCCGACGCCCATTCGGGCAGCAGGGGCGGACGGCCAGTGGCAAGGGTGTAGGAGTCCAGGATCCGGGCCGGGGTGTCGCCAGCGGTGATCCAGTAGTCGATGCGCCCGCCGCCGTCGGCGGTCCACCGGGTGGTGTCGGCGCCCAGTTCGACGCGGCCGGTGGCGGGGTTGTTCCAGAGCAGTCCGTAGCCGCGCGAGGAGTGCAGGAAGGGGACGGCGGCCACGGTGTTGGCCTGGACGAGGTCGATCACACAGCCCTTCTGGTCCAGGCGCCCGTGCAGGTGCTGCCCAAGGCCGTGCAGCCGTTCGCCGTCGTAGGCCTCGAAGGACTGCTGCGTCCGACCACCGGCCGCGTGGACGCGGGAGCCGGTGTGGTGCGCGTGCGGGTCGCGCTCGGCGAGGAGTTCGCGGCCCGAGACGGCGTGGCGGAATCTCAGCCGGCCGTCCGCCGAGGCCTCGACGGCCAGGC
>NZ_JBFBDY010000312.1:0-7145 GCF_040683475.1 Kitasatospora sp. NPDC093558
GCTGCGGCGCTGGGGCGGGACGGTGGGTTCCTGGGTGGTGGTGGCGCCGTCGAAGACGAGGTTGAGGCGCTCCAGGTAGCGGTCGGCGGGCGTGAAGTCGACGGCGAGGACGTGGGTGAGGCGCCGGGCGATGCCGGTCTGCGCGAGGAGGTGCCGGGCGGCGGCCTCGTGCGGCGGCTCGTTGGGGCGGGCGGCGCCGCCGGGCAGGATGAGGCCGTCCATGTAGTCGGGGTCGACGAGCAGGACGTCGCCACGGGGGTTGCGGACGAGGGCGAGGCAGCCGAGCCGGCAGACGGGCGGCTTGGCGAGGAGACGGGGGTCGCGCACGGGGGTGCTACTTCCTGTTCCAGAAACACCAGTTGATGAGGGTGGCGAAGCCGAGCCACCAGAGGAGGCGGGCGGCGAGATCAACCGCCGTCATCGGCCAGGCGCTCGAAGTGCAGCCCCTTGCGGAGCAGTTCGACGATCCGGACGACGTCGGAGGCGCGGGCGGCCCCGAGGGAGACGAGGTAGCAGCCGGTACGGCGCCCGTACTCCCAATCAACCTCCAGGGACGGCAACTTGGCCCCGCAGAGCGCGAGGACGGCCGCCAGGTCGTCGACGACGAGAGCGGCTTCACGGCGCTGGTCGGCAGTCGCCCGATTGAGCATGGAGGCCATCACGCACCGACCCTGCGATGCACCTCGAACCCCCGCCACGCCGAGAACGCGGCGCAGAACGAGTGGAAAGAGGCCAGCTCACCGGTCGAACCGCAGCGCAGCCACTCCCCGGTGATCTCGTTCCGCACCCGGTAACACCGGGCCTCAGGGTCCCAGCGGACCCCGTACCCATGAAGCTTGGGAATCCGATCACGATCCTGATCACAACCCATTGGAAGAACCCTCCGAAGACTGGTCGGTGTCACCGCCGTTGCACGCGATCTCAGCAGCGACGCCATCCGATCGTGCCCCGCCCGAACGAACCATTGCGACGACACGAAGGCGTCATTCGGGATCCTGACAAGACGTCATTTCGGCGTCGCTTGGCTGCTTTCAGGTCTATCCTGCGGTTGTGACGACGCCGAACGCGACCCTGCGGGCCGTACGCCAGGGCATGCGCCTGAGCCAAGACGAGTTCGCGAAGCGTCTGCGAGCAATCGGGGCGGAACAAGGGGAGCCCAACGAGGCCAGCAAGCGCCTGGTCCAGCGGTGGGAATCCGGAGAGGTGCGAGTTCCCCGACCGGTGTACGTTCGTGCTCTTGAGGCTGTCACCAATCTTCCTGTCGACCGCCTCGGCTTCGAGACACCGCAGCTACCTTCCGGGGTGACCCTGGACGGCGCAGGAGGGCACGACATGACCGACGGCAAACCCGGAATACCGGTGCAGACGGCGCCTGTTCCGATGGGTGAGGACCACTCCGGGGTGTGGCTGAGCCGGTACGAGTTCTACAGCAGCAGTCGCGACGGCACCTTCACGGGGCTGCACCACGTCGTCCTGACCCAGCACGGGAACCGCATCACCGGCCACTCGCTCCCTGGTGCGTCGTCCAATCCCGACTCCCCGCTCTCCCTCGACCTGACCGTCGACCGGAACATTGTCACCGGCACCTGGGTCGAACAGACGGCGCACGACGGCTACTACCAAGGCGCCCGGTACCACGGGGCCATCCAGCTCCTCATCGATCCGACCGGCCGACGCATGGCCGGCAAATGGGTCGGCTTCGGCAAGGAGTTCGACGTGAACACCGGCCCATGGGAGCTCCGCCTGGTCGACACGTCCACGGCCGACGACGTCCTGGCCCGGTACAGCACACCACCCGCCGAGTAACCTCAGGCCTCGCCGCCCCATGTCTGGGGCCGGCGAGGCCAACGCGGGGGTGACGAGTGATCTGGCCCGACAACATCCGGGCGAACGTCAAGACCGGGCACGACCGGGAGGTGTTCGCGGTCTACCCTTACCGCTCCGCCTGCCCGCAGTCGGTCTGGACACAGCTGATCGCCGAGGCCCGCTCCGACATCTTCCTCGCGGGATACACCAACTACTTCGTCTGGCTCGAGCAGCCCGCCCTCCTCCGCACGCTTCGCCGCAAGGCCGAGAACGGCTGCCGGGTCCGCTTCCTCCTCGGCGATCCCGATTCCGACACGACCCGTCGGCGCGAGCAGATCGAGGATGTGACCCTGACGGTGTCCACGCGGATCAGGGTCACCTTGGAGAACCTCGCCAAGCTCGCCGACACCGAAGGCATCGAAGCCGGCTTCAGTGCCCCCGAGGACGGCCCGAACCACATCGGCCTGTCCGTCTTCCGCTTCGACGACCACGCACTCGTCACCCCCCACCTCGCCCGGGCTGTCGGCCACGACTCCCCGCTGATGCACCTGCGACGCAGCGAGGAGGGCGGCATGTTCGACCGCTTCGCCGACCACGTCGAGGAACTCTGGTCCCGGGCAAGCACGATCCACGCCGGCCCCGGAACCAGCTCGGAGTGAAAAGTCGACCCCGCCGACTTCCCACTCCTCCGTATCCCCACCCGATGCCCCGCCGCGCCGATCCCCGGGGCGCGGCGGGGCTTCTTCCTCCCTCGTACAGGAAGTCGATCCCGCCGACTTCTCACTCCGCACTTAGGACTCCTAACGAACTGCGCCGTGCGTAGCTTCGCCCGGCTGGGTGCCCCGCGCCCCGCCATCAAAGAGCAACCTATCGGTTGCGCAATAGGGCGGGACGTGCAACCTTTAGGTGGCACATCCCGACGAGGCGAGTGAGGCTGCAGTGATCCCTGACGCGATCGAGCGCACCATCGTGATCAACGCCCCAGTGGAGCGAGTCTGGTCCGTGTTGACCGAACCCACCTTCCTCGGGCGCTGGTTCGGCAACGGGGAGGCGGTCAAGATCGACCTGCAGCCCGGTGGCCTCCTGGTTTTCGATCACGGCGTTCACGGTGTCATTCCGGCGCGGATCGAGACGGTCGAGCCGCCGCGCGTCTTCTCCTGGTGGTGGTCTCAGGGTGCCGCCGGCGAAGAGCCGGACGACATCAACGCCACCCTGGTCGAGTTCACGCTGACCGGGGACGACTCTCCGGGATGCACCCGGCTCACCATGATCGAGAGCGGTTTCGCGCGGCTCGGGCTGCCCGCTGACGAGGTATCCGAGCGGCACCGCGCGAACAGCGGGAACTGGCCCGGCAAGCTCGACCAGCTGCGCGCGGGCTGCGAACAGACCGGGGCATGACCAGCGCCGCCGAGACCGGTCAGGCCCCCGAGGATGTCTTGGTGGCGCTGGCCGACCCGACCCGGCGTGAGGTGCTCGCGATCATCGTTCGCGAAGGCAGTGCCAGCTCGACATCTCTGGCCGCGAGCCTTCCGGTCACCCGCCAGGCGGTGGCCAAGCACTTGGCCGTACTGGAGCACGCCGGGCTGGTCCGGCCGCACCGGGTCGGACGCGAAGTCCGGTACGAAGCAGACCTGCAACCGCTGAAGCGCACGAGGCAGTGGATGGACGCGCTCGCCGATGTGTGGGAACGCCGCCTCAGCGCGATCAAGGACCTGGCGGAAGGAAGCAGCACGCCCTGACCCGGTGATGGCGCCTCACGAGGACCGCACAGAGCGCAGTCTCCTCCGGCAGATGAGCGCGCACCCGAGCGAGAGGAAGGCCTCGTGGATGTCGTCACGGACCTCCCGGCGGGTCCGCAGGCGGCGAAAGTGGTGCAGCAGCGCGAACGCCCTCTCGATCACCCACCTTTGAGCACCCAGGCCGGAACCGTGCTCGGTGTTGCGGCGGGCGATGAGTGGCCGGATGCCGAGCGCGCGCACCAGGCGGCGGTACTTGTCGTGGTCGTAGCCGCGGTCGGCCAGGACTATGTCCGGGCGCCGCCGCGGCCGGCCTCGCTTTCCGCGCACCGGTGGGACCGACTCCAGGAGCGGGATGAGCTGTGTGACGTCGTTGCGGTTGCCGCCAGTGAGCGTGAAGGCAAGCTGGATCCCGGTCCCATCGGTGATCAGATGGTGCTTGCTGCCCGTCTTGCCCCGGTCGACAGGGCTTCGTCCCGTCTTGGAGCCCCCTTTAGGGCCCTGACGTGCGACGAGTCGACCGCCGCACGGGAGAAGTCGAGCACGTCGGCGGCCCGAAGCTCGGCCGGCAACACGTCGTGCAGCCGCTGCCAGACGCCTGCCCCATGCCACTCGGCCAGGCGGCGCCAGCAGGTCATCCCCGAGCCGAAGCCCAGCTCCGGTGGCAAGTGTTCCCAGGAGATCGGTGTGCAGGACGAACAGGATCCCCTGGAGGACCAGCCGGTCGTCCAGCCGCTTGCGGCCTGGATGGCGTGTTCGCCGCTCGGTCTTCGGCAGCAGCGGCTCGATCACCATCCACAGCTCGTCGCTGACCTCCCACGGCTTCGGCCGCGCCACCCCGCACCCCCAGCACTGATCAGCCCGACGCCGAGTGGGATCCAACCACACCGTTGATCATTTTGTTAGGAGTTCTTAGGACTCATAATGAATGTAGGGTGCCTGACCTGCGCGGAATGATGGTGCGTCAGTTCTCGTTTGGGCTGCGCGAGAGGGGCGCGAGCCAGTCGAAACGAAGAAGACCACACGCAAGCCGTGGGAGGCCGAGCGCACTGGCGCACGTTCGGGCCGTAAGCGCTTGGAGAGCCGGAAGGTGATGTGCGGGATCCTGTTCGTGCTCTACACCGGGATCCGCTGGGAGTTCCTGCCGCAGGAGCTGGGCTTCGGCTCGGGCATGACCTGCTTGCAGCGGCTGCGGGACTGGAACGAGGCCGGAGTCTGGCAGCGCTTGCACGAGGTGCTGCCGGCCGAGTTGCGGGCCGCGGACCTGCTGGACTTCTCCGCGCCGCGGTCGACGGCTCGCATGCGCGGGCCATGAAGGGCGGGGCGAAGACCGGCCCGTCCCCGGTGGACCGGGGCAGGACCGGCAGCAAGCACCACGTGATCGTCGAGGCCCACGGCATCCCGCTCGCCGCCATCCTCACCGGCGGCAACCGCAACGACGTCACCCAGCTGATCCCGTTGATCGAGGCCATCCCGCCGATCCGCGGCAAGCGCGGCCGGCCGCGACGACGCCCGGAGACGGTGTACACCGACCGCGGCTACGACCACGACACCTATCGCCGCCAGGTCCGCGAGCCGGGCATCACCCCGAAGATCACCCGGCGCGGCACCGCACACGGCTCGGGCCTGGGCGTCTACCGGTGGGTAGCGGAATCCGCGTTCGCGCTCCTGCGCCACTTCCGCCGTCTGCGTATCCGCTGGGAGATTCGCGCCGACATCCATGAAGCGCTCCTCGCCCTCGGCCGCGCCATCATCTGCTGGCGGCGGCTGCGCAACAAGACTGTCTGTCAGGAGTCCTGAGGCTCCTGACAATGTGCGGCTGCAAGGACCGCGACCTGCGAGCCGAAAGCCGCCAACAGCCGCCCGTCCTGCGTCACGGCCAGCGCGCGCACCGCGTCGGGGAACATCAATTCCGCACCGACCTGTTGACGGGTGATCAGGTCCCACACCCGCACCGCCCCGTCCTCGCCCCCGGCGACGGCGACCGGGCGGCCGTCCACCACCCCTGTCGCCACCGCCAACACCGGGTAGGCGTTGCCGGTCAAGGGCTCGCCGACGGGCTGCCCGGTGGCCCGGTCCCACACCCGCACCGTCTTGTCGTAGCTGCTGGTGACGGCAACCGGCCGTCCTTCCACCACCGTCGTCGCCACCGCGAACACCTTGGCGGTGTGGCCGGTCAGGAGGTTGCCGGCAGGCCGCTCAGCAGTCAGATCCCACACCCGCTTCAGATCGTCAGACATGCCCACATCCAACCACCCCCCACCTACCGCCAATCCCTCGATCAACCCGAGGCATCAGGCACGGACTCAAGCGGCTGACAGACAGCCACCGGCTACCGCGGCCGGTTTTGTCAGGAGCCCTTACAGCGGTTGCCAGTTGGGACATCCACTCGAGGAGGTACCTTCCATGGGCATCGCCCGCAACACCGCCTGGCGCAAGAGCACCTACAGCGGTGACGGCGCCGAGTGCGTCGAGGTCGCTGACGGCTTCGCCGGCGTCATGCCCGCGCGCGACTCCAAGGACCCCGAGGGTCCGGCTCCCGTCTTCCCGTCCGCCGCCTGGCGGTCGTTTGTCGCGGCCGTCCGTGCCAGTGAGTTTGACGCCCGGTAACACCCGCATCTGGCCCCGCGGCTCCGAAGTCCGGGGCAAGCGGGGCCCTCCCCCTCGCACAGGAAGTCGACCCCGCCGACTTCCTGATCCGCGCCCGCCCGTCCAAACCACCGGTCGCCCTTTCGGGTGCCACACGGTTGGGCACCGCCTGGCGGTGGCAGAACGGCGGGCATGACCATCCACACCGCCGCCCCCCGCCCCCGGCGCCGCCCGTACCAGCGTCCGGCGTGCTGCCGCACCTGGCACACCGAGCACCGCCTGCCCGACGGCACCCCCGTGCGCACGACCTGGCACCAGCCCGCCTGCCAGGCCCGGCCCGCCCGGTGACGGGCCGCCGGCCCGCGCTCTTCCGCCCCGGCGCCACCGCCGTGCGCCGCGACGTCCACGCCGGGCGCGTGTGGACGGCGATGCCGCAGCGAGTGCTCGACGACACCGGCGACACCCTCACCCTCGCCTACTGGCCCGGCATCGCGAGCCTCGCCCCGACCTCCTGGATCGACGCCCGCCGCACTCGCGACGACGCCACCCGCAAAAGCGGCCTCGACGACCTCGCCTCCGGCACCTGGCACCTCGCCCCCTACCGCTGGGAGCGCACCGAACTGCTCTCCCGCTTCCTGACCGGCGAGCACTTCTCCGTCCACTGCTTTCAGGACGCCGCCACCCACGTCCCGTTGCGCTGGTACGTCAACTTCGAGCTGCCGTACCGCCGCCGCCCCGGCGCCGGGATCGACACCATGGACCTCGCCGTGGACCTGGTGGTCGAACCCGACCTGTCCGCCCACCGCTGGAAGGACGAGGACGAGTACCGGCAGCTGCGCCGCCTCGGCGTCGTCGACGACCGCCTGCACCGCGCCGTCGACGCGGCCCGGCAGCGGGCGCTGGGCCTGCTGCAGGACCGCGCCGGCCCATTCGCCGGCGGCTGGCCCGCCTGGGCACCGGACCCGGCCTGGCCGCTGCCCGAACTGCCCGGCGACGCCAACGACTTCGGGGCGG
>NZ_JBFBDY010000312.1:7155-7490 GCF_040683475.1 Kitasatospora sp. NPDC093558
GGCGGACGGCCGAGGTGATCAGCGCGACGAGGTCGGGGCCGCCGCGGCTACCCGCCGACGCCGTCCGCCCCGGGAGCGACGCGCACGGCCGAGGCCATCAGCGCCACGAGGTTCTGCGTCCAGCAGTCCGCCTCCTTCGTCGCGACCTCGGCGCCGCAGCCCGCGCACACGAGGTTCGGCCCGTCCTGGCCGTCCGGCCCGCAGCAGCCGTTGCGCCGCGCGCTGTCGGGGTGGCGGCGGGTGCCCTGTACGTCGTCGGGGTGCAGGACGAACACGTCCCCGCCCCCCGCGGCCGAGCGCCGCGGCATCCGGCGGTTCGCGATACAGTGGCGGTG
>NZ_JBFBDY010000313.1:0-7481 GCF_040683475.1 Kitasatospora sp. NPDC093558
GCGCGGCCCCCCCGCGCGGGCCCCCGGACGCCCCCCCCGCCCGGGCCGGGCGCGGGGGCGGCGGGAGGGGCGGGGGGGGGGGGGGGCCGGGGGGGTGCTTGGGCCGCCGGGGGTGCGGCGTCGGCGGGCTGCTGGGCACCGGGCTGCTGGGGGCTCTGCTGCTGGGGGCCGCGGACCCAGCCGCCGGCGCCGCCGCGGGCGGTCGGGTCCCAGACCGCCGGAGCGGTGTTGTGCTGGTCCGTCATGTGCCGCTAGCCCCCACCGTCCGCCGTCGCTGTGTCTGGTGCCGCCGTGTGCCGCCTCGTGCCGCCCTGTCCTGACGGCGCTTGCTGCCCGGTTCGGCGCGGACACCGTACCCTCCGGACCTCCGCCCGGCGGTTCCGGCACGACGTTAGAGCATCGGTGCACGCCTGCGCAGCACACGCAGCGAACCGGTGACGGAGACCTCCTCGAAGCCCTCCGCGAGCGCCCGCAGGTACACCCGGTAGGGCGCCTGGCCGCCGTCCGCCGGGTCCGGGAACACGTCGTGCACCACCAGCAGGCCCTCGGGGGCGAGGTGCGGCACCCAGCCCTCGTAGTCGCCGGTCGCGTGCTCGTCGGTGTGCCCGCCGTCGATGAACACCAGGGCGACCGGACGTCCCCACAGCGCCGCGATCCGCGGCGAGCGCCCGACCAGCGCCACCACGTGCTCCTCCAGCCCGGCCGCGTGCAGCGTCCGGCGGAACGCCGGCAGCGTGTCCATCAGCCCGACCTCGGGGTCCACCAGCGTCGGGTCGTGGTACTCCCAGCCCGGCTGCTGCTCCTCCGACCCCCGGTGGTGGTCGACGGTCAGCGCGACCGTCCCGGTCTCCCGGGCCGCCGCGGCCAGCAGGATCGCCGAGCGCCCGCAGTACGTCCCGATCTCCAGCACCGGCAGCCCGGTGCGCCGCGCCGCCGTGACGGCGGCCGCGTACAGCGCGAGGCCCTCGTCGACCGGCATGAACCCGGTGGCTGCCTCGAACGCCGCCACCACCTCGTCCGCCGGACGGACGCTCTCCAGCAGGTCGGACATGGGGCGGCTCCTCGCGATGGGGGTCTGTCTGGGTGCTCCGGTCGGACCCTACTCGACGGTACGTCCGCGCTTCCTCCCGGGACCGCCGCTGGAACGTGTTCTAGTCGCCGCTCCGCGCCCGTGCCAGAATCGGCGCGACCGTGGATCCGAGGCACACCGGGAGCAGCCCCATGCGCGCAGCCGTTCTGCACAAGACCGGGCAGGACACGCTCGACGTCCGCGAGGACGTGACGGCCGTCGGGTTCGGACCCGGCATGGTCAGGGTGCGGATGCGCGCGGCGAGCCTGTGCCACTCCGACCTCTCCGCGATGAACGGCGTGCTGCCCCAGCCGGCGCCCTTCGTGCCCGGCCACGAGGGCGCGGGGGACGTCGTCGAGGTCGGCGAGGGCGTGCGGGCCGTCGCACCCGGCGACCGCGTCGTCCTGTGCTGGATGGCTCCCTGCGGGCGCTGCGCGCACTGCGAGCGCGGCCGCGGCCACCTCTGCACCGCGAGCCTGCGGCGCCTCGGCGCCCCCGGCTTCCGCTACGAGGAGGGCGGCGTCGCGGTCGACGCCTCCGGCTTCTACGGCACCGGCTCGTTCGCCGACGAGGTCGTCGTCGCCGAGGACGCCGTGATCAAGGTCCCCGCCGACCTCCCGTACGAGGCCGCCGCGCTGATCGGCTGCGGGGTGACCACCGGCGTCGGCGCCGCCGTCAACACCGCCCGCGTCGAGCCCGGCGCCTCGGTGGCCGTGATCGGCGCCGGCGGCGTCGGCGTGGCCACCGTCCAGGGCGCCCGGGTCTGCGGCGCGGGCCGGATCACCGTCGTCGACCCCGTGGTGTCGCGACGCGACCGGGCCCTGGCCTTCGGCGCCACCGACGCCATCGCCCCGGAGGACCTCAAGGCGACCGCCAAGGGCCTGCCCGGCGGCGGCTACGACTACGTCTTCGAGGCGGTCGGCCGCTCGGCGACCGTCCGCGCCGCGTACGACGCCACGCGCCGCGGCGGCGCGGTGATCGTGATCGGCGCCGGGGCGCAGGACGACCTCGCGCAGTTCACCATGGGCGAGCTGTTCTTCAACGAGAAGCGCCTGCTGCCCTCGCTCTACGGCGGGGCACCCGTGCCCTCGACCATCGCCCTGATCGTCGACCTGTGGCGAGCCGGCCGGATCGACCTCGACGGCATGATCACCCATCGCGTCGCCCTGACCGACGTCAACGACGCGATCACCCAGATGCGCACCGGCGAAGCCCTGCGGACGGTCGTCACCCTGGCCTGAGCGCCAGGATCTCCTCCCGAGACGGACGCCACGCTTGCCTGAACGCACGAGGGCCCGCCGGGATCTGTTCCCAGCGGGCCCTTCGTGTGCGGTGTTCAGCCCTGCGTCAGCCGTGGTCGGCGGCGCGGTGCCGGCCGTGCGAGCCGGCCTCGGGGCTGTCGTCGGCGGAGGACAGGCCGCGGTGGCGGCCGTGCGACGCGGTGTCCTCGGCCGTGGTCTCGTCGGCGTCGGTCCCGATGGTCGCGGGTCCGGTGGTGTCGGTGAGGGTGTCGGACATCAGAATCGTCTTTTCCGTGCGGAGCTTGCAGATGCATCGGCGCCCCGCCCGGCACTGTGGATGCGCGGTCGGGCCCCCGTTTCGGGCGCAGGAAACGCGCCACAGCCGGTGATCGCGGCCCGTGCCCCGGCCACCATAACGGCCGAGCCGCCCGAGATCCTATCGAGATCCTTACCCCCAAGCCCTCCCCACCCAACGCCCACGGCGGCACCCACCTCGCCTGCGACGCAGAGCACGCCGCCCGAGCCACGGGATCACCATGGCGTCCCCACCCAAGCGGCAGCGCCCCACAGAGAGGGCCCCACCCGCCCCCGGCACCAGCCAATCGGCCCGCCTGCACCCACCTCGCCCGCCCGGCGCCTCACCCCAAGTCACCGGCGCAGAGCGCGATGCGCCAGCGCGATGCCCAACAGGCGGGCCCGCAGCACGCGCCCCTCCTCCCCGCCCCCAACTCCCGAGCGCCCAACGCAGAGCGCGCTGCACGAGCCACGGGATCACCACAACCTCCCCACCCGAGCGGCAGAGCCCCGCAGCACCCGCCCTGCCCGCACCTCTCTGTGGTCCCAAAGCCCCCGGGAGGTACGGCCCTGCCCGAGCGCGACGCCCACCCCAAGCACGATGCACAAGCGCGCCGCCCAGCCGACGGCGCCGTGGCACCCGCCCGCCGACGCGCCGCGCCCTCCTGCCCCGGACCCTCATCCCCTGGCCGCCGACCGCCCGGTGCCGTTCCCGTCCACGAGCGTGCCGTAGGGCTGGTGGTGGGTGGCCAGTGTCGGGTTTCGCCGGTCCGCAGGAAGTCGGACGGGTCGACTTCTCATGCAGGGGGCGTAGCCGCGGTGAGGCCGTGCTCGTCGACACCATCCCCAAGACCCCGCGCGAGAAGTCGGGCCCGCCGACTTCCGACGCGCCGCCCCCTCATGGATCCACCGGGCCTGCGTAGGAAGTCGATGACGCCGACTTTCCACTCCCGCCCTCTCGCGCTGCTCCCGACCCGGCGATCCCTCCCGGCGGGCGCGCGGTCATCATGTGCGCCGCGCCTGCTGTGCGCTGCCGGCGCGCGGGGCGGAGCCCAGCCAGTGGCCGACCAGTTCGCGGTAGAGCGGGGACAGCACCTGCAGGTCCCCGTGCCGGGCGAGGGTGCCGTGCCCGCCGTCCAGGAGGAGGACGCGGTCCGCGCGCAGGGCCGAACTGATCCGGTGTGCCACGACGATGAGCGTTCCCGGGCGGGCGGCGAAGGCGCTTTCCACCCGTTCCTCGGCGGCGGCGTCGAGGTGGCAGGTGGCCTCGTCGAGCACGACGACGGGGGCGGGGGAGAGGTACGTCCGGACAAGCGCGAGCAGTTGGCGCTCGCCGGCGGAGAGCGCGTCGGGGTCGGTGACGAGGGCGTCCGTCCCACCGAGCCGCGTGACGAGTTCATCGGCGCCCAGGAGCCTGATGGCATGGGCGAGTTCGGCGTCAGTGGCATGGGGAGCGAGCCACGTCAGGTTCTCGCGCAGCTGGCCGGGGAAGACGTAGGCCTCCTGCGGCAACAGCGCGACCGACCGCGCGCTCCCGCCGGGCGGGAGGTGCTCGCCACCGATGGTCAGGCGGCCGGCCGTAGGCCTGAGCAGCCCGGCGAGCAGCCCCGCCAACGTGGACTTGCCGGCCCCACTCGGACCGACGACGGCGACGTGTTCCCCGGCACCGATCGTCACGTCGAGTCCGTCGAGGACAGGTTCGGCGGTGGCGGCATGGGCGTAGCGGAGGGCTGTGAGGCGGATGGTGCTGTCGCAGGCGATCGGGCTGTTGGCGGAAGCCGCGACCGCGTGGCCAAGGGTGCCGTCGCCGGGGGCCAGGTGTCCTGCCGTCGGTGGGGTGTTCGGGGCGTGGTCGGAGGGCGCGACCGCGTGGCCGAGGGTGCCGTCGCCGGGGGCCAGGTGTCCTGCCGTCGGTGGGGTGTTCGGGGCGTGATCGGAAGCCGTGGCCAGGCGGTCCAGCACGACCGCTAGGCCGAGTAGCCAGCCGCCGACCGTCCCGGCCAACGTCCTTACTGCCGGGTCGAGTTGCTGGATCAGGTACGTGGTGACGCCGAGCAGTTCGCCGGCCGTGAGTGCGTCGTGTGCGAGCAGCCACGGGGCCGCCGCGAGCACGACCAGCACCGGCAGCCGTCCGCCGAGCGCGACCACGAGCGCGCGCAGGGCGGACGCCCGGCCCAGCGCGCGGGAGGCGGCGGCGCTCGCCCGGGCCGCCTCTCCCAGTGCCTCGGCCACCTGTGTCTGTGTTCCGGTGGCCTGCACGTCGCGAAGGCCGTGGAGGGCGCGGCCCGCCTCTGCGGCGAATCGTTCCTCCTCCAGTACGACCGCCCGGCGGCGCTCAACCAGCGGCCGCAGCAGGCGGGTGAAGAGCAGCCCGGCGGCCAGAAGTGGCAGCAGGACGAGCGGCAGGACGGCGGGCGCGAGCAACGTCAGGCCGACCAAGGCGGCGGCCAGGGTGATCCCGACGCCACGAAGGGTGCGCAGCAGTGTGGCGGTCAACTGCCGTGCAGACTCGACCTGTTCGGTGAGCCGCGCGACTTCGGCGGTGTCGGCTACCGGCCGGGCGAGGGCGCCCTTCACCACCCGCGTGACGAGTGCGTCCCGGAACGGCTCGACGACCGCCGCGAGGTGCGGAAACCCGGCCCGCGCCGCGTACGCCCGCAGGGCCGTGGCCGCGCCGAATCCGGCGAGCCAGGCCACCCCGATCCCGGGACGCCCGGCGAGGAAGCCACGGTCCACGGCGGCCGACACGAGCAGCCCGGAGAGCAGCGGCGGCAGGGCCTCGACCGCGGACCAGGCGAGCAGCCGCAGGAGCGGCCGGCGCGTGGTGTCGAGCTGCCGGAGGAGGAGCGCCCACCCGGGGGAGGCGGTGGGAGCAGGAAGTCGGTGTCGCCGACTTCCTGCGCGGCTGGGGTTGGTGGGCGGTGGCGCGAGAAGTCGGCGGGCCCGACGCCCTGTGCGGGCGGGGGCCTGAGCCGCGTGCGCGGAAAGTCGGCCGAGCCGACTTCCTGCGGCGGCCGGTGCCGAGCCCTGCGGAAGAAGTCGGCCCGGCCGACTTTCTGGGGTTTCCTGCGTACGGCCTTCGCCTGCTGGGTTTCCCGCGTTGGCGTCGTTCGGCTGGTGGGGCGCGGGGTGATGCGCAGGAAGTCGGCCTGGCCGACTTTCCGCGTTCACGGCATTCGGCTCCGAGCTCTGCACGGGAAGTTGATCCGGGCGGCATTCCGCTTCGTTTTCGATGCCGTTTGGGTGGTGGCTGGTGGTGGACGTGGGCTGCTGCATCAGAAGTCGATCCGCCCGACTTTCAGCGTTGGCGCCGGCTGGCTGGTGGGGTGCGGAGGGTTGGGGCGATGCGCCAGAAGTCGGCCTGGCCGACTTTCCGTGTTTGTGGTGCTCGGCTCCGGGGTCCCTGCGGGAAGGCGGGCCGGGCGGCTTTCGAGGTGGTGGCCCGTGGACGACGCAGGCTGTTGCGCGAGAAGTCGGGCCGGTCGACTTTCCGTGTGTTGTCCCATGCGGTGGTGGCCCATCAGGTGGCTGCTTGTAGGGCGGTGTCGGACAGGGTGGCGCGGTAGTCGGGGTCGGGGAGGAGGGCGGTGTGGGGGGCGAGGGCGCGGAGGTGGCCGTTTTCCAGCCAGGCCACCAGGTTGGCGCGGGCGGCGATGGTGGCGCGGTGGGCGATCACGATGCGGGTGCGGCCGAGGGTGGCGTGGTCGAGGGCTTCGGTGACCTGGTATTCGGTGGCGAGGTCGAGTCCCGAGGTGGCGTCGTCCAGTACCACCACGCGTGCGGGTCGGGCCAGCAGCCGGGCCAGGCCCAGTCGTTGCAGCTCGCCGCCCGAGAGCCGGAGTTCGTCGAGCGGGGTGTCCCACCCCCGGGGCAGGCGGCGCAGGAAGCCGGCCGCACGGGCGGCCTCCGCCTCCGGCTCGCCCGCGCCCGCGAGCGCGTCGCGCACGGTGCGCCCGACCAGTGCGGGCCGTTCGAAGGCGTACCCGACGGCGGTTCGGAGCTCGTCGGGGGTCAGCGTGTCGACCGGGACGCCGTCGATGAGCACCGTGCCCTCGTCGGGGTCGCGCAGTCGCCCGGCGAGGGCGGCCAGGAGGGACTTGCCGGAGCCGGAGCGCCCGACCACCGCGAGCGTGTGTCCGCCCGGGACGGTGAGGTCGAGCGGTCCGAGCAGCACCCGGTCGCCGTCGCGTACGACGGCCCCGCGGAAAGCGATTTCCCCGGTGCCGTTCGCCGGGAGCGTCGCCGTTCCCGCGGGCGTGGGCCGCAGCGCGAGCAGGTCGTCGACCCGCGCCCGGCCGGCGCGTGCGTGGGCGACCCCGACCAGCGATTCGACCTGCTCGAACAGGCTGGCCCCGAGCGCCGCCCATCCGGCGGCCGCGGCGAGGCCCCCCGGGGCCAGCGTGCCGTCGGCGAGCAGCACGCCCGCGGTCGTCAGCACGGCGATCTCGACGGCCGCGATCAGCAGCGTCGCCTGCCACGCCGTGCGTCGTTGTGCCGCCCACAACGCGTGCCCGGCCGCAGAGAGTTCGGGCAGGGGTGCCAATACCCGTGCGGCTTCCGCCTGTTCGGCCCCGGCCGCGTGGATGCTGCGGAGCCCGGTGAGTGCGCCGGTGAGGCGCGCCGCGAGCTCCGCCTGCACCTCCTGGTAGCGGACGAACGCCGACCCGGCGTCGCGCAGGAACAGCCGGATCAGCACCACACCTGGCACCACCCCGGCGAAGAACGCCAGTGCCAGCCACGGCGACAGCACCCCGAGCCCGACGATCGCCCCCACCGACGTGAGCAGCGCGCCCGCCGCGCCGAGCCCGGCGGGCAGCCGCCCGCCCGCGTCGCCGGCCGAGCCGACCAGGCGGGCGGCCAGGTCGCCGGGCGGTGGG
>NZ_JBFBDY010000314.1:0-7469 GCF_040683475.1 Kitasatospora sp. NPDC093558
CCGAGCGAGTGCGAGGCGCTCGCCGCGCCGCCGGTCAGGTGGTAGGAGGCGGTGTAGCGGGCGGCGAGCACGCTGCCGACCACGGCGATGCCGAAGGCCGAACCGAGCTCCTGGACGGTGTCGTTCATCGAGGACAGCAGGCCCGACTGCTCCTTGGGGCCGGCCGACATCAGGACGTCGTTGACGATCGGCTGGGACAGGCCCATGCCGGCGCCGAGCAGGACCATGGCGACGGCGATGGCCGGGTAGCCCTGGTCCTTGGTGAACTGGGCGAGCGTGCCGAAGCCGGCGGCGAAGACCACCAGAGCGACGACGACGGTGTTGCGGGTGCCGATGGCCTTGGACAGCACGGCCGACAGCGGGGAGGCGACCATCAGGGCGCCCGCGGCGGGCAGGATCGCGGCGCCGGCCAGCAGCGGCGAGAAGTCGAGCCGCAGCTGGAGCTCCTGGGTCAGGACGAACAGGATGCCGGTGAGCGAGAACATCAGCACCGCCATGGTGCCGCTGGACCCGAGGAACCGGGTGTTGCGCACGATCCGCAGGTCGACCATCGGGTGCCGCGCGGTGGCCTGGCGGACGAAGAACAGCACCAGCGTGACGCCGCCGCCGATCAGGCCGGCCAGCACCCGCGGGGAGCCCCAGCCGAAGTGCGGCTGCTCGATGACGCCGTAGACCAGCGCGGTCACGCCGACCACCGACAGCAGCGTGCTGAGCACGTCCAGCGGGTGGGCGCCCGGGTCGGTGGACTCCGGCACCAGGACCAGCGCGCCGATCACCGAGACGGCGACGACCAGGACGTTGATCAGGTAGACCGCGCCCCACCAGAAGTGGTCCAGCAGCACGCCGCCGAGCAGCGGGCCGAAGACCACGCCGAGCGCGGTGACGGCGCCCCAGATGCCGATCGCCTTCTCGCGCTCGTCCTCGGGGAAGACGTGCACCAGGATCGACAGCGTGCCGGGCATGAACGCGGAGGCGCCCACCCCCATCACGGCGCGGGCGGCGATCAGCTGCCACGCGCCGGTCGACACCGCCGCCGCCACCGAGGCGACGCCGAACAGCAGCAGGCCGAGGATCAGCAGCCTCTTGCGGCCGAAGCGGTCGGACAGCGCGCCGGACAGCAGCAGCAGGCCGGCCATCGCGAGGGAGTAGGCGTCGACCATCCACTGCAGCTGGTCGGTGCTCGCCTTGAGGGTCTCGCCGAGCGTGGGCAGGGCGACGTTGAGGATCGTCGAGTCGATGGAGACCACGAAGACCGCGACCGCCAATACCGCGAGAATCGCCCACTTGCGAGGTTGGGCCTTGTGCTCTGCCACGGCTCCGTCCCCTTCTTGGGTTCGTTTGACATGAATCGGATGCTTCAACGCTAGGGGCCGCGAATGGGCCGCTCAACGCGTTCACGGAAGGTTAGGGGCACCCCCTACCGTGCTGCCACGAACGAGTTCTGAGTAGGCGTCAGCCGACATGGCGAAGCACGGGCCGGCGGCTCGGGGGAGCGCTCGCCGGCCCGCGCTTCGCGGTCCTTCGGGGTGGTGCTCAGACGGCCGTCTCTCACGCGGCCATCTCTCAGACTGCGGCCGTCTCCCAGGCGGCGGCCATGCGGCGCCGCAGGCTCAGCGGCCGCAGGTCCGTCCAGACGGTGCCGATGTGGTCCAGGCACTCCTCGCGGGTGCCCTGCGCCCCGACCGCCGTCCAGCCCGCGGGGGGCTGCCGGTCGGCCGGCCACACCGAGTACTGCTCCTCGTGGTTGAGGACCACCAGCCAGGTGCGGGCGCTCGCCTCGGGCGCGCTCATGCTCAGGCCTCCCGCTTGGTCGCGGAGATCAGGTACATGAGCATGGTGACCGAGGCGTTCTCGTCCTTGACCCACTCGTCGACGGCGTCGGCGGTGGCCTCGACGGCCGGGCCGGACTCGGGCTTGGCGGCCACCATCGCGGCGGTGCGGGAGCGGAAGTCCATCTGCGGGCGCAGGTCGTCCATGCCGAACTCGTCGCTGGAGACCAGGACGGCGTCGACGCGGACGTCGGTGAAGCCGGCCTCGCGCAGCAGGCGGGGCAGGCGGCGGGCGATCAGGCGGTCGCCGCCGCGCTCGACCTGGAGGTCGATGCGGGCCTGGAGGACCTCCTGGAAGGCCGGGGTGCCGAGGTCGGGGGAGACCCAGCCCCACACCTCGTCGTTGACGTCGGCGATGACGACGCGGCCGCCCGGGCGCAGCATGCGGTGGATCTCGGCGAGGGCCTTCTCCGGGCCGGGCACGTGCTGGATGACCAGGCGGGCGTAGGCGAGGTCGAAGGACTCGTCGGCCAGCGGGGACTCCAGGACGGAGCCGTTGACGAGGGTCAGGCGCGGGCCGGCGTCGGCGAGGTAGCCGCGGGCGTAGTCCATCAGGTGCTCTTCGAGCTCCAGGCAGGTCAGCGTGCCCTCGGGGATCTCGCGGAGCATGAGCTCGCTGATGTAGCCGGGGCCGGAGCCGACCTCCAGGACGTCGTGGTCGGCGCGCAGGCCGTACGCGCGCAGCAGGTTGGCCTCCTTGGCCCAGGACAGGGTGGCCTGGCGGGCGAGGCGGGCGAGCTCGTTCTCCGGCTTCGGGTGCTCGCCGGGCAGGTAGTAGGAGGTGGGGCGGGGTGCGGTGGTGGTCATCTCACTCGCCAATCTCTGAGGTAGCCGGGTGGGGCAGGTAACCGGTGGACGCGAAGTAGGACAGGTAGGTGCGGAACAGTTCCGCGTCGGGCTCGTGGCACCGGACGCCGGTGCCCTCCAGCAGCCCGCGGGTGCGGTCGGAGCCGAAGGCGACGTAGCCGAAGCCGCCCTCGGAGCCGGACTCGAAGACGCTCAGCAGCGGGAACGCCGAGTTCTCCGGGGTGGCGCGGATGCGCGCCAGCCAGTCGGCGGTGTCGAGGAGTTCGAGCCGGTAGCCGAAGTCGCGCAGGTGGCCGAAGACGGCGCCGAGCGAGACGTCGGACGGGTTGACCGCGTGGTACGCGCCGCCGAGGGCGTCGGGGCGCTTGGCGACCTCCACGACGGTCGCGCTGACGTAGTCGACGGGCACCAGGTTCATCGGCACGTCGACGCCGCGGGGGATCGCGCCGGCCTCGACGCAGCCCTTGACGACCCGCCAGAGGAAGTCGTCGGCCTGGCAGGCGCCGGTGCCGGAGTGGCCGGAGATCCGGCCGGGGCGGTGCACGGTGACGGGCACGCCCAGTTCCCCGGCGCGGAAGACCAGCTGTTCGGCCACCCACTTGCTCTGGGTGTAGCCCTGGCGCAGCAGGCGGGAGGGGCCGGTGGGGGCGGACTCGGCGAGCGCCGAACCGTCCTCGGGCGCGCCGGCGAAGACGCCGACGGTGGACACCAGGTGGACCGGGGCCCGGCCGGTGGCCGTCGCGAGGCGCAGCACCTCGCGGGTGCCGTCGACGTTGGCGGCGCGCAGCTTCTCGTACGGGAAGACGAGGTTGACCTCGGCCCCGCAGTGGTAGATCGCCTCGACGTCCTGCACGAGGTGGGCGTGGTCGGCGTCGGACAGGCCGAGCCGGGGTGCGCCGAGGTCGCCGGGCACCGGGCGGATCCGCTCGGCCCAGGCGTCCTGCCACAGGCCGTAGCCGCGCAGGGTCCGCTCGATCCGCTCGCGCCCGGCTGCCTCGTCGGCGGCGCGGACCACGCAGTCGACGACGGCGCCGGTGCGGGTGAGCAGGTCGCCGAGGAGGAAGGCGCCGAGGAAGCCGGTGGCGCCGGTGAGCAGCACCTCGTTCGTGCCGCCGGGCGCGGCCGGGGCCGGGTAGCCGGCGATGCCGTCGCCGAGTACCGCCGCGTCGCCGTCCAGGTCGGGCCCGTCGGTGCGGCCCTCGCCGCCGTCCAGCGCCTCGGCGACGCCGGCCACCGTGGGCACCGCGAACAGGGTGCGCAGCGGCAGCTCGGTGCCGAACTCCTCGCGCAGCCGGAACACCAGCCGGGTAGCGAGCAGCGAGTGGCCGCCGAGGTCGAAGAAGCTGTCCAGGACGCCGATCCGCTCCCGGCCGAGCACCTCCGACCAGGCCGCGGCGACCCGCCGCTCGGTCTCGGTGCGCGGCGCGACGTACGCGTGGCCGGTGTCCTGCTGCTCGGTGTCCGGGCGGGTCAGTGCCCGCCGGTCGACCTTGCCGTTGACGGTGAGCGGGAGCGCTTCGAGCACGGTGACGGCCGTCGGGACCATGTAGCCGGGCAGCTGCTCGGCCAGGTGGGCCCGCAGCGCGGCGCCGGCTTCGTCCGGTTCGGCGCCGGAGTCGAGCGTCGCCCACGCGTACAGCTGGAGCTCGCCGGTGGCGGACGGCAGCGCGAGCACCACGGCGGAGTGCACCTGCGGGTGCTCCAGCAGCCGGGCCTCGATCTCGGCGGTCTCGATCCGGTAGCCGCGGATCTTCACCTGGTGGTCGGCGCGCCCGAGGTACTCCAGCTCGCCGCGGCGCGAGACCCGGGCGAGGTCGCCGCTCTTGTAGAGCCGCTCGCCGGGCGCCCCGAACGGGTTCGGCACGTACCGGTCGGCGGTCTTGTGCGGGTCGGCGAAGTAGCAGCGGGCCAGGCCCGCGCCGCCGACGTACAGCTCGCCGGTCACGCCGACCGGCACCGGCTGGAGCAGCTCGTCCAGGACGTACAGCTGCTGGTCGGGCATCGGGCGGCCGATCGGGCTGCGTCCGGCCAGGGCCAGGTCGGCGGGGGTGATCTCGCGGGCGGTGACGTGGATGGTCTCGGTGATGCCGTAGAGGTTGACCAGCCGGGGGCCGTGCTCGCCGTGCCGCTCGAACCAGCTGCGCAGCGCGCCGGGCTCCAGCGCCTCGCCGCCGAACAGGACGGTGCGGACCGGGAATTGGGCCGGGTCGTGGGCCGCGTCGACCAGCGAGAGCTGGGCGAAGGCGGACGGCGTCTGGTTGAGGACGGTGACGCCCTCGGCGCACACCAGCTCGCGGTAGGACTCGATGTCGCGGATGGTGTCGGCGGGCACGATCACCAGCCGGCCGCCGTGCAGCAGCGCGCCCCACATCTCGACCACGGACACGTCGAAGGCGAAGGAGTGGAACAGCGCCCAGGTGTCGTGCTCGTCGAAGGCCATCGCGTCGGTGGCGGCGCGCATCGCCGCGTACATCCGCACGACCTGGGAGTGGGTGGTGTGGACGCCCTTGGGCGTGCCGGTCGAGCCGGAGGTGTAGATGACGTACGCGGCGTTGTCCGGGCGCGGGCGGACCTGCGCGGCGGGCGCGGGCCCGTCGAGGCCCCACGACGCCAGGTCGTCCATCGGGAGCAGCCGGCCCTCGTAGGGCGGGAGCAGCTCGCGCAGGCTCTCGTGCACCAGGACCACCCGGGGACGGGCGTCGCCGAGGATGCGGGCCAGCCGCGGCCGGGGGTAGAGCGGGTCCATCGGCACGTAGCCGGCGCCGGTCTTCAGCACGCCGAGGATCGCGACGACGGTGTCGATGCCGCGCTCCAGGAAGAGCCCGACGAGCTGTTCGGGGCCGAGCCCGGCCGCCCGCAGCCGCGCGGCGACCTCCTCGGCGCGGGCGTCGAGGTCGGCGTAGGTGATCTGCTCGCCGGCGCAGCGCACGGCGATCGCGTCCGGGCGCCGCGCGGCCTGCTCGGCGAACAGCTCGTGCAGGCACTTATCCACCGGGAACTCGGCGGTGGCGCGGCCGAGTTCGACGGTGATCCGGTCGTCCTCGGCGCTCAGCACGGGCAGCCGGGAGAGCCGGGTGGCGGGCTCGGCGACCGCGCCCGCGAGCAGGCCGAGGTAGCGCTCCAGCATCGCGTCGGCCGTCGCCGCGTCGTACAGGTCGGTGTCGTACTCCAGCGTCGCGACCCAGCCTTCCGGGCGCAGGCTCACGAACAGCTGGAGCTCGAAGCGGGCGGTGCAGGTGTCGGTCTCGACGGTGGCGGCGTCGAGGCCGGGCAGCCGGAACTCGTCGCCGGTGGCGCTCTGCAGCACGAACATGGTCTGGAAGAGCGGCGACAGGTGGCTCGCGCGGTCCGGCCGGCGGGCCTCGACGATCTTCTCGAACGGGAGCTCCTGGTGGGCGAAGCCGCCGATCGCGGCCTTGCGCACCCGGTGGACCAGCTCGGTGAACTCCGGGTCGCCGGACAGGTCGACGCGCAGCGCGAGGGTGTTCACGAACAGGCCGATCAGCTGCTCGGTCTCCAGCCGGGTGCGGCCCGCGATCGGGGTGCCGACCACGACGCTGCCGCGGCCGGTGATCCGGCCGAGCAGGCCCGCGTAGCCGGCGAGCAGCACCATGAACGGGGTGGCGCCGGTGCTGCGCGCCAACGCCCCCACCCGGGCGACGAGTTCGCCCGGGACCGGCCGGCGGGCACGGGCGCCGCGGTAGCCGGGCTCCTCGGGGCGCGGCCGGTCGGTGGGCGGCTCCAGCGGCGCGGCGTCCTCGTCGGCGAGGTGCCCGCGCCAGTAGTCGAGCGCGCCGTCGAGGCCGCCGGACTCCACCCGCTCGCGCTGCCACTCGGCGAAGTCGCTGTACTGCACGGGCAGTTCGGGCAGGTCGGCGGGGGCGCCGCCGGTCAGCTCGGTGTAGTTGGCGGTGAGCTCGCGCATCAGCACGCCGGTCGACCAGCCGTCGGCGACCAGGTGGTGCAGGGTGGCGGCGAGCACGTGCTCGTCCTCGCCGAGGCGGGCCAGGCCGACCCGCAGCAGCGGCGCCCGGTCCAGGTCGAACGGCGTGGTGGCGAGCGCGTCCAGCCAGTCCCGCAGGGCCGCCTCCCGGCCGTCCTGCGGCAGGGCGGTGAAGTCGCGGCTGTCGACGGTGAGTTCGGTGTCGGGGGCGACCCGCTGCACCGGCGTGGCGTCGACCACCGCGAACGACGTGCGCAGCGTCTCGTGCCGGGCCACGATCCGGCGCAGCGCCCCGGCCAGCGCGTCCGCGTCCAGCCGCCCGGTCAGCCGGACGGCCAGCGGCACGTTCTGCAGCGCCGTGCCGGGCGCCAGCTGCTCGGCGAACCACATGCGCTGCTGCGCGAAGGACAGCGGCCGCGGCGCGGCCGGGTCGCGCGGCACGGGCGCGAGGGCCTGCCGCGGGTTCGTTGGGGTGATGGTCACTGGTCTACCGCCTCGTGCGGATCCTGGGGTTCGGTCACGTCGGTCACGCGGTCACATCGGGGATGCCGGTCACATCGGGGATGCCGGTCGCATCGGGGACGGCGGCCGGGCCGCAGGGGTCCGCCGCGCCCCCGACGAGCGCCGCCATCGTGCGGACGCTGGGGTCGTCGAGGAACCGGTCGAGCGGGATCTCGGTGTCGAAGAGCTTCTGCGCCCGGGAGACGAGCTTGGTGGCGAGCAGGGAGTCGCCGCCGAGGGCGAACAGGTTGTCGTCCGGGCCCACCGAGCTGACCCCGAGCATCTCCTGCCACAGCACGTGCACCATGCGGGTCGTGCGGTCGGGCTCGGGAGCGGCCGTTCCGGCGTCCGGCCGCTCCCGGCCCTGGCCGGGCAGTGCCCCGCCGGCC
>NZ_JBFBDY010000315.1:0-7469 GCF_040683475.1 Kitasatospora sp. NPDC093558
GTCGCCGACGCCCGCGCCCTTGCCGCAGGGCGGGCCGTCGACCGCGCCGCTCTGGATCGCGTCCGGGTCACTGGTCGGCGCCGCGCCGCCGGCCCCGTGGTTGCCGACGAAGCAGTTGTGCGGCGCGGTCATCGACTCGTTGGCGAGGTCCGAGTTGGTCGGGTTGCCGAAGAAGCCGTTGCCGCTGAGCTTGTTGGCCACCACCACGTTCCCGTAGGACGCGAACACGCACACGCCGGGCAGTTGCGTCCCGCCCTGGCAGGTGCTCAGCGGCGGCGGCGTCTCGCTGTCCGGGAAGTCGTGCAGGACGACGCCCCAACTCCCCTGCTGCTGGATCCGGTTGCCGCGAACGGTGTCGCCGTGGCCGCCCGAGATCTCGATGCCGGCGCCGATCGCGCCCGCCAGGCCGGAGACCGGGACGTCCGGGTTGTTGTTCTCGTGGATGAAGTTGCGCTCGATGAAGGTGCACGAGCGCTGCGGCGCATCGGGGCAGCTGCCGTTCTGGGGCGGCGGCGCGTCGTCGTTGTTGAGCGAGTTGGCCACGATCCCCGTGCGGTTGTGGTCGAACTCGGAGTCCCTGATGGTGTAGCCGCCCGAGTTGGTGCCGGAGAAGCCGATCGCCGCGTTCTGCCCGTGCGCGTCGAAGAGCGTCACCCCGCAGATGTCGCGGCACGCGCCCACGTAGTAGTCGGAGTCGGCCATGTTGGACGCGTACGTGTGCGCGAGCTCCGCCGGGCCCGTCGCGTTGGACGCGAAGATCCCGTACTGCGCCATCGACGCGTTCGGGTCGGTCGAGGCGTAGCCGGAGGTCGCCGTCAAGTAGGCGCCGTGGTAGCCGTGCAGGCCGATCTGCCCGCTGCCGTCGCCGCCGTTCCACCAGATCTGGTTGCCGCCGCTGCCGTCGCTGCCGGAGAGGTAGTTGCAGACGGTGAGGTTCTCGATGGAGACGTCGTCGGCCTTCGAGACGACGATGCCGCTGCGGCCCGTGGTGTCCATCACCCCCGGGTCCGCCGGGCAGGGCTGCGCCGCGGTGCCGTTGCTGCCGTCGACGACCACCCGGTTGCGGTCCATGCCGCGGAGGTGGACGCCGGGCGTGGTGATCAGCACGCCGGCCGCGTCGGTGGCCTTCTCGTGGTAGACGCCGGGCCAAACCAGCACCCAGTCGCCGCTGCGGGCCGCGTCGACGGCGGCCTGGATCGTCCCGTACTGCTGCGCCGCGGTGCTCGGGCAAGCCGTGGTGCTGCCGTTGCAGACGAGCAACACCTGCGGCCCTCCCCGCTCGTACGCGGCAGCCCCCGGGGCGAGGCCTCCCGCCGCCAGGGCGAGCGTTCCGAGCAGGGCCATCAGGGGTCTGGTCCGTCGTGGGGTCGGTCTCCGTCGCACAGCAATCCTCCATCGGGGAAGCGGATCTGACGATGCGTCAGACCGATTCAGCCTCCGGTCCGGCCGGAGGGGAGTCAATCAGCCACGCAGGGCCGTTCCGGCGAACCGCCGTCACCCGAATCCGCAGGTCGAAGGCCATCCCGGGCGGGGACGGCCGACCCGCAGGCTCCACCCTCGTAAGGACGGCTCCGACAAGATTCGCGGGCGGACCCTGGCGCATGTCGCCACATACCCGCGTCGGCCGAACGGACAGGATGGTGGCTCCACCGGCGCGGAGCGGGCCCGGTACCGCTGACGCACGCCCTCCACCAGGCACGAAGGACACCGATGACCCTCCGCCAGATCAAGCCCGGCAACCGCGGTTTCCTCTACCTCAACTCCCACCCGGCCGGCTGCGCCGCCGTCGTCGACGACCTGTGGGAGCGCACCCCCGCACCCGCCGCACCCGCCGACGCGGCCGACTCCTCCGGCGCCGAGCGGCCCGTCGCCCTGGTCATCGGCTCCAGCGCCGGCTACGGCCTCGCCGCGACCGTCGCCGCGCTGCGCACGCACGGCATGCGCGGGCTCGGCATCGCGTTCGAGGCCCCCGAGACCGAGCGCCGCACCGCCTCCGGCGGCTGGTACCGCACGGCCCGCACGGCGGCGCTCGCCGGGCCGGACGGCGACTTCGCCTTCCTCAACGCGGACGCCTTCTCCGCCGCGGCCAAGGAGCAGGCCCTCGACCACCTCGCCGCCCGCTACGGCAAGGTCGACTACCTCGTCTACAGCGTCGCCGCGCCCCGCCGCACCGACCCCGGCACCGGCGAGACCCACCACTCCGTGATCAAGCCCCTGGGCTCCGCCTACCGCGCCAAGACCCTCCAGTTCGACGGCGACGCCCCGCTCGTCGGCTCGCTGGAACTCGACCCCGCCGCCGGCCCGGAGCGCGACGCGACCGTGCAGGTCATGGGCGGCGCCGACTGGAAGCTGTGGATCGACGCCCTGACGGACCGCGGCCTCGTCCGGGACGGCTTCCACACGGTGGCCCTCACCTACGTCGGCTCCGACCTCACCGCACCGATCTACCGGGCCGGCACCATCGGCGCCGCCAAACAGCACCTGGAGGACACCGCGCGCCGCCTCCAGCAGGACCTCGCCCCGCTCGGCGGCCGGGCCCACACCGTGGTCGCCGGCGCGGCCGTTACCCAGGCGTCGACGGCCATCCCGTCCATCGCCCTCTACACCAGCCTGCTGCGCGCCGTGCTCGGCGACGGCTTCCGGAGCACCGCCCAGCAGGCCACCGACCTGTGGGAGCAGCTCACGGGTGCGGCGCCGCTGCGGCTCGACGAGGAGCAGCGGATCCGCCTCGACCGCTGGGAGATGGACGACGAGGTCCAGGCCGCCGTCCACGAGCGCTGGGCCGCCGCGACCACCGACACGCTGCCCGAACTCGCCGACACCGCCTGGTTCCGGGCCCAGGTCGGCCGCCTCTACGGATGGGACGTCCCCGGCACCGACTACGCCGCCCCGGCCGAGACCACGGTGGCCTGGCCGGCGACGGGCTGAGGCTTCGGCTCGTGACGTACAGTGCCTCCGCCACACCATCAGGAGGGACCGGGGGATGGAACTCACACGTCGGGAGAAGCGCTGGCTGGTCGCCGCGGGCGTGGCGGCGGCCGGAGTCGCGGCGTGCTACGCATGGGGAGACCCCTACCCGCTGCCGTACAAGATGCGGGACGCCTCGGTGCTGAGCCCGGTCTCTCCGGACGACCCGCGCGTCGAAGCGGTGTCGGTCGGCTCCGACGGCAGGACGATCTCGCTCCGCGTCGACTGGGGCGGCTGCGACTACCCGCCCGACCTGGTGGCCCGCGAGACGGCCGACCGGGTCACGATCCTCCTCAAGCGCCGCGACGCCTCCGGCCCGGACATCGGCTGCGAGGACGGCGGCGTGAGCCGGCTGACGGCACACCTGGACCGGCCGCTCGGCGGCCGCCCACTGGTCGACGCCGTGACGGGCAGGCCGGTCCCCGCCACGAAGGGCTGACGGGCCCGCCGTCAGTGAGCGGCGATCGACGACTCGGCCGAGGCGTGCAGGAGCAGGCCGCGCAGCGCCATCGCCGGGTCCGACGGCTCGGCGGGCGTGAGCACGACCTGGTCGACGGTGGTCGACGGGCCGGTGAGGGGGATGACGCGCAGGCCCGGGGGCCGGTGGTCGAGGGCGGATTCGACGGTGATGCCGATGCCCGTTCCCGCGGCGACGTGGGCGGCGATGGCCTGCACGCTGTCGGCGGTCCTGATGATGCGCAGGTCGGCCCCGCCGATGTGGAAGGCGGCCAGGAGGCGGTCGCAGAGACCGCTGTTGATCTGGTGGGGCCAGGTGAGCAGGTCGGTGGTGGAGAGTTCGGACGCGCTCAGCTCGGCGTGCCCCGCGAGCGGGTGGGCGGCGGGGACGAGCGCCATGAACCGCTCGGTGGACAGCACCCTCGCGCGCACGCCGCTCACGTCCCCGGTCGCCCAGCCGATGCCCAGCCCGATCGTCTCGGCGCGCAGCGCGGCGAGTTGGGCCGTGGTCGGCATGGACTCCGGCACGATCGTCACATCCGGGAAGCGGTCGCGCAGTTGCGGCAGGCAACGCAGCAGCAGCTGGTGGCCGGTGTATTCGGCGTGGGCGACGACGAGTGTGGTGCGGGCGCGGTCGCCGGCGGCCAGGGCGCGTCCGCGCTGCTGGAAGCGGCGCAGGTGGGCCAGGGTGGCACGGGCGTCGGGCAGCAGCGCCTCACCGAGGTCGGTCAGTGACACCCGTCGGCTGGTGCGGTGGAACAGCCGCCCACCCAGGGTGCTCTCCAGCCGTCTGACGGCGTCGCTGACGGTGGGTTGCCCCCGGTGGAGACGTACGGCGGCGCGGCCGAAGTGCAGTTCCTCGGCGACCGCGACGAAGGCTTCCAGTTCCATCCTGTCCACGGGACCAGGTTAGGGCACGCCCTGGCGCGATCGATCGGTGCGACCGATCGCTGCGTGCCGGAGTTCGGCGTTGATGCCGGGCCGGGCACCGGCTGTGATGGTGGGGCAAGCAGGGCTTTCCCACAACTGGAAGTAGTGAAGAGTCATGGCAGTCAATGGTGTTGACCGTGCGTACGACGCTCCCGAGGTCACCGTGACGGTGGTCTACCACTCGGTGCACGGGCACACCCGGGTGCTCGCCGAGCACGTCGCAGCCGGGGCCCGGGTGGTTCCGGGCGCCCGGGTGCACCTCGTCGAGATCCGGGCGGAGAACGTCACGGCGGGCCGCTGGCGCGATGCGGAGGTCATGGCGCTGCTCGACCGCTCCGACGCGATCGTCTTCGGCAGCCCGACCCTGATGGGCAGCGTGTCGGCGGTGTTCAAGGCGTTCATGGAGGCGGCGTTCACGCCGTTCACGACGCAGGCGTGGAAGGACAAGCTGGCCGGCGCGTTCACCATGTCCGCCTCGCAGAGCGGCGACAAGCTGACGGTCCTGGAGCAACTGGCGGTCTTCGGCGCCCAGATGGGGATGCAGTGGATCGGCGTCGGCGACATGCCGGGCAACAACTGGAGCGGCGGCACCCGCGACGACGTGAACCGGCTGGGCTCGTGGCTCGGCCTGATGAGCCAGAGCCACGCGGACAAGGGCCCCGAGCAGGCCGGCTCGCCCGGCGACCTGATCACCGCGGAGCGCTACGGCGAGCGGATCGCCCGGCTGGCCCAGCGCTGGGTCAACGCCGTGCCGTACGAGACGCCCCGCATGACCGAACACGAGGCCCGCGCCCTGTCCGCCTCCCTCCGGACAACAGCCGACGCCTGACCTACCGGCCCGCCCCTCGCCGCCCTCGCCGGCGAGGGTGGCGAGGGCGCGGCCGGCCCGGGCGGCTAGCGCAGGACGAGCAGCTTGGTGCCCGGCACCAGCTTTCGGTTGACGGACGTCGACTGGACGAACACGGTGTACGACGGGTTCTCCCCCGGCTTCACCGTGACCTCCGACTGCGGCAGGCCGAGGAGCTGACGGGCCGCCGGGCCCGAGAACACCCGGCCCGTCATCTTGCCGGTGGCCGGGTCCTTCTCCGCCACGGCGAGCTGCTTGGCGCCCTGGATCTTCTCGCGCTTGGACAGCTCGTAGAAGGCGCAGCCGGTCTTGTACGCGTGCCCGGAGCGGGTGACGAACTCGCGGATCTGTATCTGCTCGTCGACGGGGATCAGCGTGTACGCGCCGGCGTCCAGGGCGTCGAGGTTGGCCTTCACGTCGGCCGTGCTCAGGTCCTTCCCCATGGTGAAGAGGTTCTTCGTGCCGCGCACGCCCTGCTCGCGCCCGCGCAGGAAGCTCGTGGCGGCCGACTTGACCGTGCCGATGGCCTCCTCGACGCCCTTGGTGGAGTCCGCGTCCCAGATCGCGATGTTGCCCGCCGGGAACCCGTACTCCTGCGCGGTGCGCTTGGCCAGGGAGTTCGGCACGAGGATCGCCGACGTCCAGTGGTCCGGGAGCTCGTCCATGGCCGTGCGGATCCGGTCCGTCCACGTGCGCAGCACGGCGGCGCCCTGGGTGGCGTTCATACGGATGTGCATCTGCCCGCTCTCGGAGCACCCGGAGGCGTTCTCCTCGCCGTCGGTGACGACGACCTGGAGGAACGAGTGCTCCCCGTAGCCCTCCCAGATGTTCTTGAGGTCGTCGACGGACTTCACGGCCGCCTCGATGAGCGCCGTCGCACCGTTGTCGACCTGGTAGAGCCCCTTGAGCGACGGCAGGTGCTTGACGTCCATGTCCCAGACGAGGTTCTGCACCTGGTGGTCGAACGCGTACAGGCTGATCCGTGTCTCGTGCCCGAGCCGGTCCGACTCCTCCTGGAGCCCCTTCACGAACTCGTCCACGACCCGCACGAGTTGCCCCTCGTGCTGGCGCATCGAACCGGACTTGTCGACCACCAGCGAAACGTGGTTGACCTTGTGCTTGATCCTGTTCACAGCCATGGTCCTACCCCTCTCCCAACGCCCGTCCGACGCCTCCCCGGCGCCCCCTTCGACGTTGGTTCCACCCTAGGGAGGGGGACTGACAATGCCCCCTGCCCGCCGGCGCGGCGGTCAGGCGCCGGCGGCCGTCCAGGCGGCGGTGACGCATCCTTCCTCCCAGTCCCACCGGCCTTCCGCGTCGCCGCGCTCCAGCAGTGCGCGGATCCGCGGGAGGTCCGCCGAGGGCGGGACGTCGAGCGCGACCATGCCGAAGCGCTCGATGCCCTCGCCGGTGGTGCCGAGCCGGTGGAAGTCGTCCAGTACGGCCTGCCGGGCCTCGGTCGAGCCGCCGTCCTGCAGCACGATCAGGCGGATCGTGCAGTGGTCGGAGGCCTCGACGGTCTCCTCGGCCCAGCGCACGCCGTCCTCGTCGAGCTCGACCCGGACGACGTCGCCGCTCGCGATGCCCTGCGCGAACCACGGGGCGTTGGCGACGCGGACCGTCCCGTCGCCGAGGTCCACCGCCCGCACGCTCTCGACGCCCACCGGCGGCCAGCCGTCCTCGTCCACGTCCAGGGGGAAGTGGACCTTCACGTGGTTCTCTTCGCTGTTCGTCACGGGCACCATCATGGACGTGCGCCGGGCCGAGCGAACAGTGCGACATCGGCTCAGACGTCACCGAACCAGTGCCGGAGCGCCCCCACGAGCCCTTCAAGGCGTCCATCGGCGCCCCGCACCCACGCGGTGTGGCCGTCCGGCCGGAGGAGGACGGCACGGAGGTCGGCGCGGAGGTCGGGGTGGTCGGGGCAGGTCGCGGTGACGGTGTCCACGCGGTCCGCCCAGCCTGCGGCCGTCGCGCGGACGGCTGTTCCGCCCGTCAGGTCGACCAGGACGCCGCGCCCCGGGGCGAGCAGCTCGGTCAGGCGCCTGCGGCCGCTGTCCGTGGTCAGGGTGAGGTCGGGCGCGAGGCGGCCCTGCCAGGGGTGGCCGGTGTCGGGGAGCGTCTCGTAGCGGGTGTCCAGGCCGGTGACGGTCTCGGCGAAGGCCCGGTTGCCGGCGGGGTGGCGGGCGACGCGGGTGAGCAGGTCCGCGAGCGGGGCGAACCGGTCCCCGAGCTCGCCCAGCTCGCCGAGCAGCACCTGGGCGCGGGT
>NZ_JBFBDY010000316.1:0-7460 GCF_040683475.1 Kitasatospora sp. NPDC093558
CACCCCGTCGGCGCCTACCTGGACCGGCTCCGGCTCACGGGCGCCGGGGCCGAGTTGCCGCAGGCGCTGGTGGCCTGCTCGTTCCCGCTCGCCCAGGTGCGCGCGATGATCGAGGCCGGCCACCCGTGGTTCGCGGGGCTGGACGGGCCGAACTGGGTGCTGCGCGAACTGCCCACCGGGCACTGGCCGATGTTCTCCCGGCCGGCCGACACGGCGGCGGTGCTGGCCGAACTCGCGGCGCTCTGAGCGGCGTCCGCGCACGGCCCGTCCGCCTGTCCCCGCCGTACCAGTCCGCCCGTTCGACCGCCCGCCGCCCGCCGTCCGCGTGTTCGCCTGCGCGGACGACGGGGGGCGGCGCAGGTTGGGGACGGCGCCGGGCACGCCGTCCGCGCCGGTCCGGCAGGGAGGCCGGACCCGAACGGAGAGCGAGCAGCGCCCATGAGCGAACAGGCCACCGGCACCATCACCGAGCCCGAGTTCAAGCGGGTCACCACCGCCGTCGTCACCGGGAGCGCCACCGCCGCGCCGTTCCACGTCGACGTCAAGGCCGGCTCCCACCCGCTGACCGCCGACGAGCCGGTGCGGCGCGGCGGCTCCGACAGCGGCCCCGAGCCGTTCGCCCTCCTGCTCGCCTCGCTCGGCTCGTGCACCGCGATCACCCTGCGGATGTACGCCGAGCGCAAGGAGTGGCCGCTGGAGGCGGTCCGGGTCAGGCTCGGGTACGAGACGAACGGGGCGCGCGGGCGCGTCACCCGCAGGGTCGCACTCTCCGGGGCACTCGACCAGGCCCAGCGCGCCCGGCTGCTCGACCTCTGCGAGCGCACGCCCGTCACGCTGGCCCTCAAGGCCGGGGTCGCGATCGACACGACGGAGGAGCACGCATGACCACCACGCCCGAAGCGTTCGACGTCATCGTGCTCGGCGCCGGCCCGACCGGCGAGAACGTCGCCGACCGGACGGTCGCGGCGGGCCTGCGCACGGTGATCGTCGAGGCCGAGCTGGTCGGCGGCGAGTGCTCGTACTGGGCCTGCATGCCGAGCAAGGCGCTGCTGCGGCCGGCGGCGGCGCTGGCCGACGCCCGCGCGGTGGCCGGCTCGCGCGAGGCCGTCGGCGGCCGGCGGCTCGACGCGGCCGCGGTGCTGGCCCGGCGGGACTCCTTCACCTCCCACTGGCGGGACGACGGCCAGGTGCAGTGGTTGCGCGACACCGGCATCGAGCTGGTGCGCGGCCACGGCCGGCTGGCCGGCGTGCGGACCGTCACGGTCGAGGCGGAGGACGGCGGCGAGCGGGTGCTGACCGCCCGGCACGCCGTCGCCGTGTGCACCGGCAGCCGCCCGGTGCTGCCGGCCGGGGTGCCGGGGCTGGCGGACGCCCGGCCGTGGACCAACCGCGAGGCCACCGGCGCCGCGACCGTCCCAGGGCGGCTCGCGGTGGTCGGCGGCGGTGTGGTCGGCGTGGAGATGGCGACGGCCTGGCGGGCGCTCGGGTCGGAGGTCGTGCTGCTGGTGCGCGGGGACGGGCTGCTGCCGCGGATGGAGCCGTTCGCGGGCGAGCTCGTCGGCGAGGGCCTGCGGGAGGCCGGGGTGGACGTCCGGTTCGGGGTGGAGGTCACGGCGCTGGGGCGGGCGGACGGCGCCGGGCCGGTCGTGCTGACGCTCTCGGACGGACAGCGGCTCAGCGTCGACGACGTGCTGTACGCGACGGGCCGGGCCCCGCGCACCGCGGACATCGGCCTGGAACAGGTCGGCCTGAAGCCGGGCGGCTGGCTGGAGGTCGACGACAGCTGCACGGTGCTCGACGTGCCCGGCGAGTGGCTCTACGCCGCCGGGGACGTCAACCACCGCGCGCTGCTCACCCACCAGGGCAAGTACCAGGCGCGGATCACCGGTGCGGCCATCGCGGCCCGCGCCCAGGGGCGTGCGCTGGACACCTCGTGCTGGGGCGCGCACGCCGCGTCCGCCGACAGCGCGGGCGCGCCGCAGGTGGTCTTCACGCAACCGGAGGTCGCCGCCGTCGGCCTGACCCTGGCGGCGGCCGAGCGGGCCGGGCTGCGGGTCAAGGCCGTCGACCACGACCTCGGCGCCGTCGCCGGGGCCTCGCTGTACGGCGACGACTACCGCGGCCGGGCCCGGGTGGTCTTCGACCTGGAGCGCCAAGTGCTCGTCGGCGCCTGCCTGGTGGGCCCAGCGGTCGCCGAACTGCTGCACTCGGCGACGGTGGCGGTGGTCGGCGAGGTGCCGATCGACCGGCTCTGGCACGCCGTGCCCGCGTACCCGACGATCAGCGAGGTGTGGCTGCGGCTTCTGGAGGGCTGCCGGGGCTGAGGCCTGCGCCTGATTCCGCCCAGGGTCACCGGCGCGGCGCTGCACCGCACTGCTCGCAGCGGCTCGGCGCGGCGCGGCGAGATGTGACCTTGGGTGGACGGCGGGAGACTGGCAGTCGGGGGACGTCCCGGGGGGCGGTTTCTCGTGACCAGGTGGTGTGTTGGCATGACCGAGGTGCTGTTGGCCGTCGGAACCGAGAAGGGCCTCTTTCTCGGCCGCAGCCGCGACCGGCTGAACTGGGAGTTCAGCGGGCCGCACTTCCCGATGAACGCGATCTACTCCGTCTCCGTGGACCGCCGCAAGGGCCGCGCCCGGCTCCTGGTGGGCGCCGACAGCAGCCATTGGGGCCCGTCGGTCTGGCGCTCCGACGACCTCGGCTCCAGCTGGTACGAACCTCCCCGGCCGGCAATCCGCTTCCCCGAGGACACCGGGGCCTCGCTCACCCGGGTCTGGCAGCTCCAGCCGGCCGGGCCCGAGGCGCCCGGCGTCGTGTACGCGGGCACCGAACCGGCCGCGCTGTTCCGCTCCGCGGACGGCGGCGAGACCTTCTCCCTCGTCCAGGCCCTGTGGGACCACCCGCAGCGCTCCCAGTGGGGGGCCGGCTACGGCGGCCAGGGCCTGCACACCATCCTCACCGACCCCCGCGACCCGCAGCGGCTCCTCGTCGCCGTCTCCAGCGGCGGCGTCTACCGCAGCAAGGACGGCGGGGACAGCTGGGAGCCCTCCAACACCGGCCTGCGCGCCGAGTTCTTCCCCGAGGAGAGCCAGTACCCCGAGTTCGGCCAGTGCGTCCACAAGATCGCCCCGGACCCGGTCCACCCCGACCGCCTGTACCTGCAGAACCACGGCGGTGTGTACCGCAGCGACGACTGGGGCGCGAGCTGGCGGACGATCGTCGACGGGCTGCCCGCCGAGTTCGGCTTCGCGATCGCCGCGCACCCGCGCCACGGCGACACCGCCTACCTGTTCCCGCTCGGCGGCTCCGGCGACCGCATCCCGCCCGACCGCCGCTGCCGGATCTTCCGCACCGAGGACGCCGGGGACAGCTGGCAGCCGCTCGCCAACGGCCTGCCGAACGAGGACCACTACGGCATCGTGCTGCGCGACGCCCTGCGCACCGACGACGCCGACCCGGCCGGCATCTACTTCGGCAACCGCACCGGCGACGTGTACGGCAGCCACGACGAGGGCGACAGCTGGGCGCTGCTCAAGTCCCACCTGCCCGACGTGCTGTGCGTCCGGGCGGCCGTGATCTCCTGACGGCGGACCGCCCGTCCGGCAGACCTCCTGTTCGGCAGACCGCCCGTCCGGCCAACCGTCCGTTCGCCGGACGAGGGACCGTATCCGGAACAATCCGTTGCCCCCGGCGTCCGAGCTGGTCAGTATGGCTCGAAGGCGAACGATCTCGACGATGGGGCAGGCGTGACGGAGACGGACTGGGTGATCGGGCGGACCTCCGACGGGGTGGCGGTGGTGCGGTACCGGCGGGGCGAGCGGGAGGGCCTGCCCTGGGCCGACCTGCTCGAAGTCCTGGACGGAACCGGCGCGGTGGACCCGGTGGAGTTCGTCCGCACCACGATGCCGGGGTGGGCGGTCTCCGGATCCGCCGAGTTCGGACGGGAGTTGCTGGCGCGGGGCGCCACGCCGCTGCGGCACGCGCACACCCTGCGGCGTGATCTGGTGGCCGACCCGCCGCCCGCCGACTGGGCGGAAGCGCCGCTGCGCGACGGCCTGCGGGCCGTGCCCTGCGACCGCGCGCCGGAGGAGCTGTTCGACGCGTGGCGGGCCGCGTTCGCCCCCGGGCACGTGGACCGGTTCGCGGGCGACGACCGGCAGGCGCTGGCAAAGCGGCTCGTCCCGCTGCTCGCCGGTACGGCCATCGGGCCCGTGCTGCCCGCCAGCCGGCTCGCCGTGGACGCGGACGACCGGGTGGTGGGCGGCGTGGTGCTCACCGACCGGGCGGGCGTGCCGTGGGTCGGCGAGGTGTTCCGCCACCCCGGCCTCGGCTACCCCGGGCTCGGCGCCGACCTGCTGCGCCGGGCCGTCGCGGACTGCGCCCGACGCGGCCTCGCCGAGGTGCAGTTGACCGTGACCGAGGGCAACCCGGCCCGCCGGCTGTACGAGCGGCTCGGCTTCACGCCGGCGCAGACGTCCCTGACCGTGATCGTCCCGGGCACCGCCCCCGCGACCGCGCCCGCGCCCGCGACCGGCTGAACGGACCGGCCCCGGCGAGCTGCCCGCCCGTCACCGGGCCAGCTCCAGGACCACGATCCCGGCCAGCACGGTGACGCTGGCCGTCAGCCGCAGCCGGCCCAGGCGCTCGCGGAACACCGCGGTGGCGATCAGCGCGGCGATCACGATGCTTGTCTCCCGCAGCGCCGCGATCGTCGCCAGGTCCCCCCGGGACTGCGCCCACACCACCAGCCCGTAGGCCGTCAGCGAGAGCACGCCGCCCGCGATGCCCAGCGGCACCACCCGGCCGGCTCCCACCAGCAGCGACCGGCCGCGCCGCAGCCACACGACCAGCACGAGCGTCGGCCCCTGGAGCAGGAACAACCAGGCCAGGTAGCCGCCGACGGTGCCGGCGTGCCGGACCCCGCTGCCGTCCAGCACCGTATACAGGGCGATCATCACACCGGTGCCGGCCGCGGCCCCCAGCGCGGGCAGCTGCGCCCGCCCCGGTATGCCCTTGGCGAAGGCCAGTCCGATCAGGCCGCAGGAGATCACCACGACCCCCAGCAGCTCGCCCGGGCCGAGGTGCTGGCCCAGCACCGCCACGGATATCAGCGCCACCAGCAGCGGCGCCGACCCGCGCGCGATCGGGTACATCTGCCCGAAGTCCCCCAGCTGGTAGGCCCGCAGGAGCAGCACCGTGGACACCGTCTGGACCACCGTCGAGGCCAGCAGGTACGGCCAACTGGCGGCGGCCGGCAGCGGGTTGACCAGCACCAGGACGACCGCGCACGCGGTGTACGTCAGGTTGATCAGCGCGAAGCCGACCAGCTTGTCCGGGATCCGGTGCGCGAGGCCGTTCCAGACGGCGTGCAGCAGCGCCGCGGCGAGCACGACGACGGGCACGACCGGCGCGAATTCCGGCATGGCGGGACTCCCCTCCGACGAAGCATCAGGCTTGGAACGGAATTCCACGTTACACTGGATCCATGGAAGAGCGTTCCGAATTTTCTCCGCTGGAGTCCCAGCTGGCCGCGCTGGTCCGCACCCGGCTCGGCGACCTGCGCGGCACCGAGGCGCGCGTCGCCCGGGTCGTGCTCGACCGCGGCGCCGACCTCGTGCACCTCAGCGTCAGCGACGTCGCCGAGCTGGCCGGCACCGCGCCGTCCTCCGTGGTCCGGGCCTGCCAGCGGCTCGGCTTCCGCGGCTTCCAGGAGCTGAAGATCGCCGCCGCCCGGCAGGCCCCCCGCCCGGCCCCCGCCCCGGCCGACCGGCAGGACCCGGCCGCCCGCGCGCTCGCCGACACCCTGGGCGCGGCCAGGGAGGCCCTGGACGGCGTGGCCGCCACGGTCACCCCGGCCGACCTGCGCGCCGCCGCCGAACTGCTGGACGGCGCCGACCGGGTGGTCCTGGTCGGCTCCGGGATCTCCGGCGCCATCGCGCTCGACCTCGCCTACCGGCTGCGCGCGCTCGGACTGGTCGTCGACGCCCCGGCCGATTCGCTCACCGCCCAGATCGCCGCGGCCCAGCTCACGCCCGCCGGCGTCTGCCTGGTCGTCAGCCACGGCGGCGCCACGCCGGTCGTCGTCGAGGCGGCCCGCCGCGCCCGCGAGACCGACGCCGCCGTGCTCGCCCTGACCAGCTACGCCCGCTCGCCGCTCACCGAGACCGCCACCCACACCCTCCTCGCGGGCGGGCAGGACCTGGTGTTCGGGCTGGAGATGACCGCCAGCCGACTCGCCCACCTGGCCGTCGTCGACGCCCTCACCGCGACCCTGCTCGCGGTGCGCGGCCCGCGCGCCGAACGGGCGCTGGAGCTGTCGGCGGACGTGATGGGGCTCCAGCTGTACTGAGCGCCCGCGCCCGGGGGTCTGGAAATCCCGCCGCCCGTCCGGGCACGGTGAGCGGGTGGCCGCCCCCGGCCCGTTGCCCCCGGTTCGGAAAGGACGGCAGAGCGCGTGGACGTGAACGCCAAGGCGCAGTTCGGCGACTACCAGAACGAGATCTACTTCGAGGGCCTCTTCGGCACCCTCCCCGCGCTGCCCCTCACCCACGCCGACCTGGAGGAGCGCGGGCAGGCCGCACTGCCGCCCTCGGTGCGCTCCTACGTCGCGGGCGGCGCCGGCGACGAGTCCACCCAGCGGGCGAACGTCGCCGCGTTCGAGCGGTACGGGCTCGTGCCCCGCATGATGGTCGGCGCCGCCCGGCGGGACCTCACCGTGGACCTGTTCGGGCTCACCCTGCCGTCGCCGCTGCTGCTCGCCCCGGTCGGGGTGATCGGCCTGTGCGCCCAGGACGGCCACGGCGACCTCGCGACGGCCCGCGCCGCCGCCCGCACCGGCGTGCCGATGATCGCCTCCACCCTCTCCGTCGACCCGCTGGAGGACGTCGCCGCCGGGTTCGGCGACACCCCGGGCTTCTTCCAGCTCTACACCCCCACCGACCGCGCCCTCGCCGAGAGCCTCGTGCACCGCGCGGAGGCCGCCGGGTTCAAGGCTGTCGTGGTCACCCTGGACACCTGGGTGACCGGCTGGCGCCCGCGCGACCTCGCGACCGGCAACTTCCCGCAGCTGCGCGGCCACTGCCTCGCCAACTACACCTCCGACCCGGTCTTCCGGGCCCGGCTGGCGAACCCGCCCGAGGCCGATCCGCGGGCCGCCGTCCTGGAGTGGACGCAGATCTTCGGCAACCCGCTGACCTGGGACGACCTGCCCTGGCTGCGCTCGATCACCGACCTGCCGATCATGCTCAAGGGCATCTGCCACCCCGAGGACGTCCGCCGCGCGAAGGACGGCGGCGTGGACGCGGTCTACTGCTCAAACCACGGCGGCCGGCAGGCCAACGGCGGACTGCCGGCGCTCGCCGCGCTCGCCGGCGTGGTCGAGGCCGCCGACGGGCTGCCGGTGCTGTTCGACTCCGGCGTCCGGACCGGCGCCGACGTGGTCAAGGCGCTCTCGCTCGGCG
>NZ_JBFBDY010000317.1:0-7449 GCF_040683475.1 Kitasatospora sp. NPDC093558
CTCCCGTTCGGGAGGAGCCGCCCCACGGGCGTTGTACCGGCGCTCGGGCGGGACTACTCGCCGTGCGAGCCCAGGCGGTGCACCTGCACCATGTTGGTGGTGCCGGGGATGCCGACGGGGACGCCGGCGGTGACGATCACGGTGTCGCCCTCGGACAGCTCGCCCATCTTCAGCAGCTCGCGGTCGACCTGCGCGACCATCGCGTCGGTGGTGGCCACCTGCTCGGTGACGTACGACTCGACGCCCCAGCTCAGCGAGAGCTGGTTGCGGGTGGCCGAGTCCGGGGTGAACGCGATCACCGGGATCGGCGAGCGGTAGCGGGACAGCCGGCGCGCGGTGTCGCCCGACTTGGTGAACGCGATCAGCGCCTTGCCGTTCAGGAAGTCGCCCAGCTCGCACGCGGCGCGGGCGACGGAGCCGCCCTGGGTGCGCGGCTTGCGGCCCGGGTTGAGCGGCTGGAGGCCCTGGCCGACGAGCTCCTCCTCGGCCTTCTCGCAGATCCGGCTCATGGTGCGGACGGTCTCGACCGGGTACTTCCCGACGCTCGACTCGGCCGACAGCATGACCGCGTCGGCGCCGTCCAGGATGGCGTTGGCGACGTCGGAGACCTCGGCGCGGGTCGGGCGCGAGGCGTGGATCATCGACTCCATCATCTGGGTGGCGACGATGACCGGCTTGGCGTTGCGGCGCGCCAGCGTGATCAGGCGCTTCTGGACCAGCGGCACCCGCTCCAGCGGGTACTCCACGGCCAGGTCGCCGCGGGCGACCATGATGGCGTCGAAGGCGAGGACGATCTCCTCCATGGCCTCGACGGCCTGCGGCTTCTCGATCTTGGCGATGACCGGCACGCGGATGCCGACCTCGTCCATGACCTCGTGGACGTCCTTGATGTCGTCCGCGTTGCGGACGAAGGACAGGGCGATCATGTCGACGCCCAGGCGGAGCGCGAAGCGCAGGTCGTCCTTGTCCTTCTCGGACAGGGCGGGCACGTTCACGGCCGCGCCGGGCAGGTTGATGCCCTTGTTGTTCGAGAGCACGCCGCCCTCGACCACCACGGTCTTCACCCGCGGGCCGTCGACGCTGACGACCTCCAGGGCGATGACGCCGTCGTTGATCAGGATCGGGTCGCCGGGCTTCACGTCGCCGGGCAGGCCCTTGTAGGTGGTGCCGCAGATGTGCTGGTCACCGGGGACGTCCTCGGTGGTGATGGTGAACTCGTCGCCGTTGTCGACGGTCACCGGGCCGTTGGCGAAGGTCGCCAGACGGATCTTGGGACCCTGGAGGTCGGCCAGGACGCCGATGGCCTTGCCGGTGTCCTCCGAGACCTGGCGGACCTTTCGGTACCGCTCCTCGTGGTCCGCGTGGGTGCCGTGGCTCATGTTCAGTCGGGCGACGTTCATGCCCGCCTCGACGATGGCCTTCAGCTGTTCGTAGGAGTCCGTCGCCGGACCCAGGGTGCAGACAATTTTCGCTCGGCGCATATGGGTCAGTCTATCCGTTCGTGTTATGGGCGCATTCGGCACGAAACGTGCGGAATCGCCGACGAAGGATTCCGCGGAGCGAGACGACGGAGTGTCAGTCCGCGGACGCCTCCTGCTGCTGATGGACCAGGGCGAAGGCCTGCCGGGCGATCTCCAGCTCCTCGTCGGTCGGCACCACCGCGACGGCCACCCGGGCGTACTGCGGCGAGATGATCCTGGGCTCGCCGGAACGCACGGAGTTCAGCTCGGGGTCCACCGCGATGCCGAGTTCCTCCAGCCCCGCCGTGGCCGCCGCGCGCACCGGCGCGGCGTTCTCGCCGACGCCCGCGGTGAACGCGATCGCGTCCACCCGGCCGAGCACAGCGTAGTAACCGCCGATGTACTTGCGGAGCCGGTGGACGTAGGAGTCGAACGCGAGCTTCGCGTCCGCGTCGCCCTCGTCCGCGCGGCGCATGATCTCGCGCATGTCGTTGTCCCCGCACAGGCCGCGCAGGCCGCTGCGGCGGTTGAGCAGGTCGTCGATCTCGTCGATCGACAGCCCGCCGACCCGGTGCAGGTGGAACACCACGCCCGCGTCGATGTCACCCGAACGGGTGCCCATGACCAGGCCCTCCAGCGGGGTCAGGCCCATCGAGGTGTCCACGCACCGGCCGCCGGCGACCGCCGAGGCGGAGGCGCCGTTGCCCAGGTGCAGCACGATGACGTTCACCTCGGCCGGGTCCTTGCCGAGCAGCCGGGCGGTGGCCCGCGAGACGTACTGGTGCGAGGTGCCGTGGAAGCCGTAGCGGCGCACCCGGTGCTCGTCCGCGACGGCCTTGTCGATCGCGTACCGGGCGGCCGGTTCGGGCATCGAGGCGTGGAAGGCGGTGTCGAAGACGGCCACCTGCGGCAGGTCGGGGCGCAGCGCGCGGGCCACCTCGATGCCGGTGATGTTGGCCGGGTTGTGCAGCGGTGCGACGGGGATCAGCCGGCGGATCTCCCGCAGCACCTCGTCGGTGATCACGGTCGGCTCGGTGAACCGCTTGCCGCCGTGCACGACGCGGTGGCCGATCGCGGCGAGCTCGGGGGAGTCCAGCCCGACGCCGTCGGCGGCCAGCTCCTCGGCGACGGCCTTGAGCGCGGCGGAGTGGTCGGGGAAGCTCTGGACCGCCTCCCGCTTCTCCCCGGAGCGCGGGGTGTGGACGAGCCGGCCGCTCGGCTCGCCGATCCGCTCGACCAGCCCGGAGGCGAGCCGGGCGCCGTCGAGCATGTCGATCAGCTGGTACTTGACCGACGAGGAGCCGGCGTTCAGCACGAGAACGCGCGTTCCTTCACTCATGCGGCCACCTCGCTGCGCTCGGCGGTCGCTTCGCGAAACACGCACCTGTTGATTGTTCGCTCGCTTCGCTCGCTCACGCCTGCGGCTCCTTGCGGTCCTGGGACTGGATGGCGGTGATCGCGACGGTGTTGACGATGTCCTGCACCAGCGCCCCGCGCGAGAGGTCGTTGACGGGCTTGCGCAGGCCCTGGAGGACCGGGCCGACGGCGACCGCGCCCGCCGAGCGCTGCACGGCCTTGTAGGTGTTGTTGCCGGTGTTGAGGTCCGGGAAGATCAGCACGGACGCCCGGCCGGCCACGTCGGAGCCCGGCAGCTTGGTGGCCGCGACGTGCGCGTCCACCGCGGCGTCGTACTGGATCGGGCCCTCGACGAGGATGTCCGGGCGCAGCTCGCGGACGAGCTCGGTGGCCTTGCGGACCTTGTCGACGTCCGCGCCCGAGCCGGAGGTGCCGGTCGAGTACGAGAGCATCGCGACCCGCGGCTCCACGCCGAACTGGGCGGCGGTGGCGGCGGCCTGGATCGCGATGTCGGCCAGCTGCTGGGCGTCCGGGTCCGGGTTGACGGCGCAGTCGCCGTACACGAGGACCTTGTCGGCCAGGCACATGAAGAAGACGCTCGACACGATGGCCGCGCCCGGCGAGGTCTTGATGACCTCGAAGGCGGGCCGGATGGTGGCGGCGGTGGAGTGCACCGCGCCGGAGACCATGCCGTCGGCGATGCCCTCCTGGACCATCAGGGTGCCGAAGTAGGAGACGTCGGTGACGACGTCCAGCGCGAGCTCGACGGTCATGCCCTTGTGGGCGCGCAGCCGCGCGTACAGCTCGGCGAACTGGCGGCGCAGCGGGCTGGTGGTCGGGTCGACGATCCGCAGCTGGGCGCGGTCGGCACCGGACTGTTCCTGCGGGATGGCGATGCCGAGGCTCGCGGCCTTGCGGCGCACCGCGTCGGCGTCGCCGAGGAGGGTGAGGTCGCAGATGTTGCGGCGCAGCAGGATCTCGGCCGCGCGCAGCACGCGCTCCTCGGTGCCCTCGGGCAGGACGACGTGCCGGCGGTCGGCCCGGGCGCGCTCCAGGAGCTCGTGCTCGAACATCATCGGGGTGACTCGCTCGGACCGGCCGACCTCGATCCGGTTGGTCAACTCGGCGGTGTCGACGTGCAGTTCGAACAGGCCGAGGGCGATCTCGGCCTTCCGGGGGCTGGCCGCGCTGAGCTTGCCCTCCAGGTGGGTCAGGGTGGCGGCGGTCGGCCAGCTGCCCTCGGGGACGACCGCGACCGGGGTGCCGGGGGCGAGCCGGGCGGCCAGCGCCATCACGTTCGGGCCGGGGTGCTGGCCGAGCGTCAGCAGCACGCCGGCGATCGGCGGGGCGCCGGCGGCGTGCGCGGCGAGCGAGCCGATGACCAGGTCGGCGCGGTCCCCGGGGGTGACGACGAGGGCGCCGTCGGTCAGCGCGTCGAGGAAGGTCGGCAGCATGGCGCCGCCGAAGACGAAGCCGCGGACGTCCCGGGCGAGCCCGGCCGCGTCCCCGAGCAGCACCTCGGCGCCGGTCGCCTCGACCAGCTGGGCGACGGTCGGCGCGGCGAGCGCCGGCTCCTCCGGGATGACGTAGGCGGGGACCGGCAGCTTCTCGGTGAGCCTGCGCTGGATCCGCTGCTTGAACGCGGGGGCGACCCGGTTGGCGATCATCGCGAGGGTCGCGCAGCCGAGGTCGGTGTACGCCCGGTGGGCGTTGCGGACCTCGGCGATCACGGCCTCCGCCTCCTTGCCCTGCCCGCCGAGCACCGGCAGCACGGCGGCGCCGAACTCGTTCGCGAGGCGAGCGTTGAAGGCCAGCTCGTCCGGGATGTTGGTGTCCGCGAAGTCGGTGCCGAGCACCAGGACGGCCTCGCAGCGCCGCTCCACCGCCCGGAACCGGTCGACGAGGGCCGACACCAGCTCGTCCTGCCCCTGCGCGGCCTGGAGGGCGGCGGCCTCCTCGTACGTCAGTCCGTACAGGTCGGTGGCGGGCAGGTCGATCCGGTACCGGCCGCGCAGCAGTTCGACCACGTGGTCCGACCCCGACTCCCCGGGCGCGTGCGCGTGCACCAGCGGCCGGAACACCCCGACCCGGTCCACCTGCCGGGTGAGCAGCTCCATGACCCCGAGCTCGACGGCCTGCCGCCCGTCCCCCCGGTCGATCCCGGTCACGTACACGCTGCGCGCCACGTGGTCTTCTCCGTCCCGTCGCCTCGGAAAGTGGTCATATCGACCATACCTTCGCACTGCGAACGGGCGTCCGCGAGCAGAGAACCCGTGCAGCGGCAAGGGACGAAGGTCACCCGTAGAAGTCCGCCCCGGCCACCCCGGCCACCCGGGTGCGGGCGAGCGCCGCCCAGCCGGCGATGGGTACCAGCAGGTAGACCCACCCCAGTAACGTCCACTCCCACACGAGCAAGCCCCCCGCCTGCTGACGATCAGTCTCAGGCGGGGAGCCCAGGGCGTGTCTTTCGGATCAGGCCGGGCGGAGCCAGATGGTGGCGAGTGGGGGGAGGATCAGGTCGGCGGAGCGGGGCTGGCCGTTCCATTCGGCGGGGTCGGCCTTGATCGGGGTCGAGTTGCCGATGCCGCTGCCGCCGTAGGCCTCGTCGTCGGTGTTGAGGACCTCCTCCCACAGCTGGTCGCGGCCGTCGAGGGCGGGCAGGCCGACGCGGTGGCCGTGGCGGACGACGGGGGAGAAGTTGCACACGGCGACGAGGGGCGAGCCGTCGGCGGCGTGGCGGACGTAGGAGAGCAGGTTGTCGTCGGCGGAGCCGCCGTCGAGCCAGCGGAAGCCGTCGGGGGAGGTGTCGAGCTCCCAGAGAGCGGGGGTGTCGAGGTAGCGGCGGTTGAGGTCGCGGACGAGGCGGCGCACGCCGTGGTGGTCGCGGTGGGCCGGCCACTGCTCGTCGAGCACCCACCACTGCGGTCCGGTCTCGTGGTCCCACTCCGCGCCCTGGGCGAACTCCTGTCCCATGAAGAGGAGTTGCTTGCCAGGGTGGGACCACATGAAGCCCAGGTAGGCGCGGTGGTTGGCGCGCTGCTGCCACCAGTCGCCGGGCATCTTGGAGACGAGCGCCTGCTTGCCGTGCACGACCTCGTCGTGGGAGATCGGCAGGACGTAGTTCTCGGAGTAGGCGTACACCATCGAGAAGGTGATCTCGTTGTGGTGGTACCTGCGGTGGACCGGCTCCTTGGACATGTAGACCAGCGAGTCGTGCATCCAGCCCATGTTCCACTTCAGCCCGAAGCCGAGGCCGCCGCTGTCGGTGGGGCGGGTCACGCCGTCCCAGGCGGTCGACTCCTCGGCGATCGTCACGACACCCGGGCAGCGCCGGTAGACGGTCGCGTTCATCTCCTGGAGGAAGGAGGCGGCGTCGAGGTTCTCCCGTCCGCCGAACTGGTTGGGCGTCCAGGCGCCGCCCTCGCGGGAGTAGTCGAGGTAGAGCATCGAGGCGACGGCGTCCACCCGCAGGCCGTCGATGTGGAATTCCTCGCACCAGTAGACCGCGTTGGCGACGAGGAAGTTGCGCACCTCCGTGCGCCCGTAGTCGAACTCCAGCGTGCCCCAGTCGGGGTGTTCGGCGCGCAGCGGGTCGGCGGGCTCGTAGAGCGGCTCGCCGTCGAAGCGGGCGAGGGCGAATGCGTCCTTGGGGAAGTGCGCGGGCACCCAGTCGACGATCACGCCGATCCCGTGCCGGTGCAGGGTGTCGACGAGGTGCCGGAAGTCGTCCGGGCTGCCGAGGCGGGCGGTGGGCGCGTAGTAGCCGGACACCTGGTAGCCCCAGGACCCGCCGAAGGGGTGCTCCATGACCGGCATGAACTCCACGTGGGTGAAGTTCAACTCCTTGAGGTAGCCGGGCAGTTCCTCGGCGATCGCGCGGTAGCTGGTGAGGTCGGGGCGCCAGGACGGCAGGTGCAGCTCGTACACCGACATCGGCGCCCGGTGGTGTGCGGCGCGCGCCCGGCGGGCCATCCACTCGCCGTCCCCCCAGCGGTACGCGGAGGAGGTGACGACGGACGCGGTGCCGGGCGGGCACTGGGCGGCGCGGGCCAGCGGGTCGGCCTTGTCGAGGACCCAGCCCTGCCGGGTGTGGATCTCGTACTTGTACGTGGTGCCCTCGGCCAGCCCGGGGACGAACAGCTCCCACACGCCGGAGGAGCCGAGCGAGCGCATCGGGTGCCCGGTGCCGTCCCAGTGGTTGAAGTCGCCGATCAGCCGCACCCCGGCGGCGTTCGGCGCCCACACGGCGAACGCGGTGCCGGCCACGCCGTCCACCGTGCGCACGTGCGAGCCGAGGACCTGCCACAGCTGCTCGTGCCGGCCCTCGGAGATGAGGTGCAGGTCGAGCTCGCCGAGGGTGGGCGGGGTGCGGTAGCCGTCCTGCTGGACGAGCGGCTCGCCGCCCGGGTAGGTCACCAGCAGCCGGTAGCGCGGCGGTTCGCCGCCGGCGAGCAGGCCGGTGAACAACCCGCCCTGCTGGTGGGTGAGTTCGGCCGGGCCTTGGGCGGTCTCGACGACGACCCGCTCGGCGAGCGGCCGCAGCACCCGGATCGCGGTGCCGCCGTGCACGGGGTGCGCGCCGAGCAGCGCGTGCGGGTCGTGGTGCTGCCCGCCGACCAGCCGGTCCACCTCG
>NZ_JBFBDY010000318.1:0-7403 GCF_040683475.1 Kitasatospora sp. NPDC093558
GGGGGGGGCGCCGGTTCGGTATGGTATCGGCAACGGGGGGCGTCGGCCTGGTCCCCCACGCCCCCTTTTCCGGGAGCTTTCGGGAGCGAATTACCAGCGCGCCGAGGACGGCAGCGGTTCGCCGAACCAGAGTTCGACGAGGTGGCGGGCGATCGAGATGCCGGAGGGCGGCAGGATCTCCCCCGCCTCCATGCCGGCCCGCAGCTCCTCGCGCGAGAACCAGCGCGCCTCGGCGAGCTCCTCGCCGTCCACGGTGATCTCGGTGCCGCCGGGCAGCGCCTTGCCGGTGAAGCCGAGCATCAGGCTGGACGGGAACGGCCAGGGCTGGCTGGCGACGTACTGCACCTCCCCGACCCGCACGCCGGCCTCCTCGTGGACCTCGCGGGCGACGGCCTGCTCGATCGACTCCCCCGGCTCGACGAAGCCGGCCAGGGTGGACCAGCGGCCCTCGGGCCACAGCGCCTGGCGGCCGAGCAGGCAGCGGTCCTGCTCGTCGGTGATCACCATGATCACCGCGGGGTCGGTGCGCGGGTAGTGCTCGGCCGCGCAGGAGGTGCAGCGCCGCACGTGCCCGGCGCCGGCCTTCTCGGTCGGGTGGCCGCAGCGCGAGCAGAAGCTGTGCAGGCGGTGCCAGTGCTCCAGGGCGACGGCGTGCACGAGCAGCCCCGCGTCGCGGTCGGACAGCAGCGCGCCGACCTCGCGCAGCCCGGCCGGACGGGCGTCGCCGTCCAGCCGCCCGGGCAGGCTCTCGCCGGCCAGCGCGAAGTAGGACACGCCGTCGTCGTCGGTGCCGAGGAAGTACCGGTCGCCGGTCTGCGGGGCCTCGAAGGAGGGCAGCAGGACCAGCTCGGTGCCGTCGGCGGTGTCGACGACGAAGGCCTCGCCGCCGGCGATCGGCAGCACCCGGGTGTTCGGGTGGCTCCAGGCGGCGGCGAGCCAGGGCTCGTCGAACCGGTGCTCGGCCGCCCGGTCCACTCCGGCCCGGGCCAGTGCCAGGTGCAGTGGGCGTTCGGTCTCAGGCACGGTGCTCACGTCGTTCCATCCCCACGTGGTGAATCAGGTGAATCATCCGGATGAGTGATCTGACGGCCAAGGGTGCGCCCCTACTGTTCACGCGCCGGGCCGGAAGTTCTCGGCCAGGTCGCCCCACAGGTAGGCGGCGGTCTCCACGCCCTTGGCCAGGAGGCCGAGTTCGACCTTCTCGTTGACCGAGTGCCAGCCGTCCGAGGGCACCGAGATGCCGAGGAACAGCACCGGCGCGCCGAGGACGTCCTGGAGGTCCGCGGCGGGGCCGGAGCCGCCCTCGCGGGTGAAGAGGACCTTCTGCTCGAAGGCCCGGGCCATCGCGCGGACGGTGGACTGCAGCGCCGGGTGGTCCAGCGGGGTCAGGCAGGGCCGGGTGGCGCCGGGGAAGACCAGCTCGTAGCGGATGCCGTCCGGCACCTGCGCGGCCACCCACGCGCGGACGGCGTCGCGGACCTTCTCCACCTCCTGCCCGGCGACCAGCCGGAAGGAGAGCTTGAGGTGCGCCGACGCCGGGACGATGGTCTTGCCGCCGGGGCCGGTGTAGCCGCCCCAGATGCCGTTGACCTCGGCGGTGGGGCGGGCCCAGACCCGCTCCAGGGTCGAGTAGCCGGCCTCGCCGCGCGTGCCGGAGGACTTGGCGACCGCCAGCCACCGCTCCTCGTCGAAGGGCAGCTCGGCGAACAGCTCCCGCTCGCGCTCGGTCAGCTCGATGACGCCGTCGTAGAAGCCGGGCACGGCCACCCGCCGGTCGCCGTCGTGCAGCGCGGCGGCCAGCTCGGCGGCGACCTGCGCCGGGTTGGGGACGGCGCCGCCGAAGGAGCCGGAGTGGATGTCGGTCTCCGGCCCGTACAGGTCGATCTGGGCGTCGGCCAGGCCCCGCATGCCGGTGCAGACGGTCGGCGTGGTCTCCGACCACATGCCGGTGTCCGAGATGATCACCACGTCGGCGGCGAGGCGCGCGGCCTCGCGCCGGACGAGGGCGCCGAAGTGCGGCGAGCCGGACTCCTCCTCGCCCTCGATCAGCAGCTTGAGGTTGACGGCCGGCGCGGTGCGCCCGGTGGCGGCCAGGTGGGCCCGCACGCCGAGGGTGTGGAAGAACACCTGGCCCTTGTCGTCGGCCGCGCCGCGCGCGAACATCCGCCCGTCGACGACGGTCGGCTCGAACGGGTCGGTGTCCCAGCCGTCCTCCTTCGCGGCCGGCTGGACGTCGTGGTGCCCGTAGACCAGGACGGTCGGGGCGGACGGGTCCCCGGAGGGCCACTCGGCGAACACCGCCGGCAGGCCGTCCGTCTCCCAGACCTCGGCCACCGGGAAGCCGGTGTCGCGCAGCTTGGCGGCCAGCCACTCGGCGGAGCGCCGCACGTCCCCGGCGCGGGCCGGGTCGGCGGAGACCGAGGGGATGCGCAGCCAGTCGGACAGGTCGGCCAGGAAGGCGGACCGGTGCTGGTCGATGTAGGAGCGGACGGCGCTGTCCGGGGTTCTCGTCATACCGACGACTGTAGTTCGCCCGTGCGGGTGCCCGCCCCGGCCGTCCGGCTGCCGGGCCGGAAGGGGGCTGTAACCTCCGTCACCCCCGCTCGCCGTGGCGCGGCGGGCGGGGGTGACGAACGGACGGACGGGCGGGCGGCCCGGGCTCAGCCGGAGCGGCGCAGCAGGGTGATGCGCGAGCGGGTGAGCAGGGCGGCGAGGCCGGCGGCGAGGATCGGCAGGCCGATCACCATGACGGCGACCTGCCCCCACGGGACGACCACGAGGGAGCGGTTGGCCATGTCGGCGGCGCTGATGCCGGGGTAGGGCACGACGGTGCCGAGGACCTTGCGCAGGGCGACGGCGGGGACGGCTCCGCAGACGATGCCGAGGAGGGTGCCCATGGCGGCGATGACGCCGCACTGGAAGCCGGAGAGCGTGCGCCGGATCCGGGGTGTGGCGCCGACGGCGGCGAGGGTGGTGAGGTCGCGCTGGGAGTCGGCGGCGGCGAGTCCGGTGGCGATGCCGGCGGCGCCGAGGGCGACGAGGGCGGCGAAGGCGGACAGGCCGAGGGAGACGAGGTCGCCCTTGGGCTGGTAGCCGCGTTCGACGGAGAACTCGGTGTGGTCGGCGAGTTTGCCGAGGGCGCCGGCGGCCTTCTGTTCGGCGGCGTCGCCGGGGGTGGTGGCGGGCAGCCAGACGGAGCCGGCGTCGACGACGCCGAGGCCGAGGCGGCGGGCGGTGTCGGGGCTGACGACGGCGATGGCGGTCTGGACGGGTGTGGCGGCGAGGTAGGCGTCGACGGTGGTCTCGTGCCGGCGCTTGCGCTGCTCCTCCTCCGTCGGGTGGTAGGGGGCCGCGTTGACGCCCGCGCTGGGCAGCACCATGGGGTCGTTGGTCTGGAGGATGAGTTTGCCGTCCTTGATGTAGCGCGGGTCGAGGACGACGGCCTTGCCGTCGGCGAGGGCCTGGGCGGCGGCCGGGTCGGTGACGCCGTGCAGGTTGTGCAGCATGACGGCGTCGCCCGCGCCGATGCCGCCGTAGATGGTGGAGCCGTGGCGGCCGTCGTACTGGCAGCGCTTGTCCTCGCGGCGCAGCCGCTGGACCTCGGCCAGGGGCATGCTGCCGTAGTCGCCGTCCACGGGGCAGCGGAGCTCTTGGGGCATGAGGGGCGTGACCCATCCGCACGTGCCGTGTCCTTCCCGGCAGTTGGCGGGGAAGGTGAGTTTGTCGACGTCGGCGCGGCGGCCGAGGTCGGGGATGGTGGACTCGACGGCGGCGCGCATCTGGGGCAGGAGGGAGCCGTCGGAGGCGGGGCCCCAGCCGGTGCCGAGGACGACGGCGCCGGCGGGGGCGGAGGCCACGTAGTCGCGGCGGTTCTGCTCGTCGGTGCTGGCGGCGTAGACGGACACGGCGACGGCTCCGGCGACGGCGGCCATGACGGCGGCGACGGCGGGTGCGGTGCGGCCGCGGTGGCGCACCGAGTCGCGCAGGGCGAGGCGGGGGCCGAGCGGCAGCAGCCGGCCGAGGCGGCCGAAGAGGCCGACGAGGTAGGGCACCAGGGCGACCATGCCGAGTTCGGCGATCATCGAGCCGCCGAGGACGCTGATGCTGCGGTTGGCGAGGTTGGCCGCGGTGCCGAAGACGGCGAGGGCGGCGCCGCCGGCGACCATGACGAGGCCGAGCAGGGCGAGCCGGCGGCTGGGCGGCTTGAGGGAGTCGCGGCCGGTGAGCGCGGAGACGACGTCCTGGCGGGCGGCCTGGACGGCGGGGACGATGGCCGCGAGCAGGCCGGTGACGAGGCCGATGAGCAGGACGCCGGCGAGGTCGAGCGGCTGGACGGCGAAGTGGCCGAAGCGCTGGCCTGCGTAGTCCTCGGCGCGGGTGCGCAGCAGGGCGACGAGGCCGAGGCCGATGCCGAGGCCGAGGACGGCGCCGGCGGTGCCGAGGACTACGCCGCCGCCGAGGACGACGGCGCGGATCTGGGAGCGGTCACCGCCGCCGGCGGCGAGCAGGCCGAGTTGCCGCCGCGAGCGCCTGGCCCCGACGGCGAAGGCGGGGCCCGCGAGGAGCACGATCTCCAGGAGGGCCATGCCGACGACGGTGGCGAGGATGACGACGGCGGTGCGGTCGAGGAGCGGGGTGGCGGCGTCCTGGTGCTGTTCGGCGTAGTAGGGGACGTCGGCGCGGGCCGGCGGGTGGGTGAAGACGGCGCGGGAGGCGGCGGTGAAGCCGTACTTGTTGAGTTCGGTGACCTTGGCCCAGTCGAAGGTGGTGCCGGCGGGCATCTTGACGAGCCAGTGGTCGAGTTGGCGCGGGCGTTCGCCGTCGGCGCCGGGGAGTGCGGCGAGCGGTGCGACGAGCTCGCCGGGGCGGGCGATGAGGCTGGTGGCGCTGAGCTCGCCGGGGTACTCGACGACGCCGGTGATGGTGAAGGGGGTGGCGTCGAGGCCGCGGACGGTGGTGGTGGCGCCGAGCGCGAGGCGGGAGCGGTCGAGGAAGGTGCGGGTGACGGCGATCTCGCGGGCGGCGTTCGGCGCGCGGCCCCCGACCAGGTTGATCTTGCCCCGCCAGACGGGGTCGGTGAGGTCGGCCTCGACGGTGTCGGCGGAGATGAGGCCCTCGGCGCTGGTGGTGGCGGTGAAGGGGCCCCGCCGCTCGGGCACGAGGGTGGTGCCGGCGGGCAGGAGCTGGCCGACGAGCGTGGCGGGGTCGGTGTCGCGGCTGCGCCGTTCCTCGGGGGTGGGGTCGGGGGCGGTGCCGTCCTTGGTGTCGGGGGCGGAGGCGAACTTGATGCCGTCGTTGGGGTCGGGGGCCTGTTTGACCGTCGCGCCGCGCTCGCTGAGGCGCACTTCGGCGTCGGACTGGCCCATGACGCGCACGGCTCGTTCGACGGGCGTGAGCTGGGCGCTGCGGTAGACGACGTCGGCGCCGGTGACGCCGAGGACGGGCAGGGCGACCATGGCGACCACGAGGGCGCTGCGGCCCTTGGCGCGCAGGGCGTCGCGGCGGGCTATCCGCAGGGCGACCCGCCAGGAGCTGAACTTCACTCCTCCCCCTGACGCTTGGCGTTGGTGGCGGCGCTGACGAGCAGGCTGCCGGCGTCCTGGCTGATGCTCTCGTCGACCATGCGCCCGTCGCGCAGGAAGACGACGCGGTCGGCCCAGGCGGCGTGGCGGGCCTCGTGGGTGACCATCATGGCGGCGGCGCCGGCGTCGCAGCGGGCGCGCAGGACGGCGAGGACGGCCTCGCCGGTGGTGGAGTCGAGGGCGCCGGTGGGTTCGTCGGCGAGGACGAGGCGGCGGTCGCCGATGAGGGCGCGGGCGATGGCGACGCGCTGCTGCTGGCCGCCGGACATGTCGTCGGGGAAGCGGTCGGCGAGTTCGGGGATGCCGAGTTCCTCCAGGGCGGCGAGGGCCTCGCGGCGGGCGGCGCGGGCGGAGAGGCCGTCCAGTTCGCGCGGGAGGGAGATGTTCTCGGCCGCGGTGAGGGCCGGGATCAGGTTGTAGTCCTGGAAGACGTAGCCGACGGAGCGGCGGCGGACCTCGGCGAGCTGCTTGCGGCCGAGTCCGCCGAGGGCGACGCCCTCGACGAGGACCTGGCCGCTGGTCGGGGTGTCGAGGCCGCCGGCCAGCGTGAGCAGGGTCGACTTGCCGGAGCCGGACGGGCCCATGACGGCGACGAACTCGCCGGGGTTGACCCTGAGGTCGATCGAGCGCAGGGCGTGCACCTCGGCGGCGCCCTGGCCGTGCACCCGGCTGATGCCGTCCAGGTGCAGGACGGGCCGACCGCCGCTGCTGGTCGGGTCTGTGTAGGACACGGTCCCCCCTTGTGCTGGGTGTGGGCCCGGTCGTGGCCGGGCCGGTGGATCGGTGACGTCGGTGCGGTCCCGGCGTGGGGCCGGGACCGTGCGGGCGGCGCGGACGCGAAGCGGCGCCGACGGCGACGGCGGCGCTAGGACCGCGCGCGGCGCCGGCCGGGCCGGAACGTCCGGGCGGGCTCCCGGCCCGCGGCCCCGGCCGCCCCCGCGGCCTCGGCGGCCCTGGCCTGTTCGAGCTCGGCCTGCTGGGCGAGGCGGGTCTCGCAGTGGTCGAGCCAGCGGATCTCCGCCTCGGTCTGGAAGATCAGCTGTTCGAGGACGAGCAGCCAGGCGAGGTCGCTGCCCGCCGCGGCGGGCGTGCCGGCGGCGGCGCCCGGCCGGGACTCGCCGGCCAGCGCCCGGCCCTTGAGCCGGGTGTAGTCCTGCAGCGCCTTGATGCTGTGCCGGCGCTGGCCCTGGACGACCGCGGAGACGTCCACCCCGGGCACGGTGACGGCCATCGCGAGCTTGATCGCGAGTTCGTCGCGCGGCGGGTTGGTGCGCGGCACCGGGGTGTCGAACCAGGCGCGCAGTTCGGCCCGGCCGGCCTCGGTGACGGCGTAGAACTGGTGGCCCTCGTCGTCCTCGCCGGCCGGTTCGACGAGGCCGTCGCGTTCCAGCCGGGAGAGCGTGGTGTAGACCTGCCCGACGTTGAGCGGCCAGGTGGCGCCGGTGCGCGCCTCGAAGTCGGTGCGCAGCTGGTAGCCGTAGCGCGGGCCCTGGTCGAGCAGGGCGAGCAGACCGTGACGGATGGACATACTCAGTATGTATACCCGGTATGCCCTCCGCGCTCAAGCGGCGCGCCCGCCCCCGGCGAGCGGGTACCGTCGTGCGGTGTGAGCCAGTTGCGCATCGCCACCTTCAACCTGTTGCACGGTCAGCCGCTCGCCCCGGACGGCGCCCCGCGGCCCTACCCGGCCGACGCCGGCGACCCGTTGGCGCAGGCGGTGGCCGCGCTGGACGCGGACGTCCTCGCCCTGCAGGAGGTGGACCGCCACCAGTCGCGCTCGGGCGGCACCGACCAGGCGGCCGTCGCGGCCAAGGCCATGGG
>NZ_JBFBDY010000319.1:0-7397 GCF_040683475.1 Kitasatospora sp. NPDC093558
TACCCCCCGGGGCGCCCCCTATTCCCCCCGCACGCCCGCGGGCGGGGGGGTGTAACCCCTACGAGACCCCCCCCCCCGCCGTCACGGGATGCGTCCGTTGCCGGGTGCGTCAGCTCCGGCGGGCCCGACGGGCCAGCACCACGGCGGCACCGCCGGCCGCGAGCAGGGCGCCCGCGACGCCGGCGGTCAGGCCGAGGCCGCTGGAGCCGGTGTCGGCGAGCTCGGCCTTGCTGCCCGTCCCAGCTGCCGCCACCGCTGCCTTCGGGCCGGCCGACGGGGTGCTGGTGGCCGCGCCGGCCGGGACGACGGCGGGCGCGCTGGTCGCGGCGCTCGCGGTCGGCGCCGGGGTCGCCGGGGTGGTGGCCGGGGCGTCCGGGTTCACGCACTCGGGGGCGCCGTCGACCGGCGTCGACGTGAACTTCTGGGTGGTCCAGAACAGGTCGGGGCCGCCCGCGCCCGGGTAGTAGCCGAAGTCGAGCTCGGTGTCGTCCGTGGTGGACTTGAAGTTCTTGCCGAGCGTGATCCGGGCGTTGAGCACCCGGTTGTCGACCGGACCGGTGGCCCACTTGACCAGGTCGACGTCGTTCCCGTCGTAGCCGGCGGCCTTCAGGCCGACCTTGTGCCAGCTGCCGTCGGCCGGGTTCTGGACGTCCACCTCGGCGTCACACGCGGCCGGGCCCTCCATCTTCCCGTACTTCTGGCCGGCCCACAGGAAGAAGCTGCCGTTGGTGAGGTGCCAGTCGAAGCCGTTGGCGGTCTTGATCGAGACCTGGAACGCGTGCGGCTTGCCGTCCGCCGGAACGGCCTTCGGCAGACCGGTGACGGCCGTGGTGAGCCCGGAGACCGGGACGTTCTTCACCGGCGCGAGCGCCGTCCAGTTACCGGCCTGGCCGGTCTTGTCCAGGCCGGGGCTCAGGAAGGCCTGGATCGCGAAACCGAAGGTCGGGCCCTCGTGCTTCGACTGCACCAGCTTCGCCCGCAGCTTGAACACGTGGGTGGCGTGCGGCTGCACCTCGACGGCCGCGCCGGTCAGGTCGGTGGAGACGCCCTCGTACCCCTTGAACTGGCCGCCGAGCTCCTGCGCGACGAGCTTCGCCGGCTGCCAGGCGCCCGAGGCGCCGTCGGCGTACTCCACCGCGACCTGGTCCAGGCCGAGGTACTGCTGGCCGAAGTACAGGACGAGGTGCTGGGTGTTGTACACCGCGTCCGCGTCGTTCTTCACCGTCACGGTGCCCTCGGTCCAGCCGCCGCCGGCCTCCACCGAGGTGAAGCCGTCGACCTGGACGGAGTGGTCCTTGTCCGGGCCGGCGGCCTGGGCGGGAAGGGACAGTGCAAAGGGGGTCGCGATCAGCGAGGCCGCCACGATTGCGTGCCGAAGTCTCAACTCAACCTCAAAAGTCCGAAATTGCCGCTATATCCCGCGGCGACGCGGTGATACCCCCCACCGCTTCGGGCGGAGAATAGCCGATCACAATTCCGGCGGCAAAACGTCGACAAAGCAATGCGGCCCGCGCTCCTCCCCGAGGAGCGCGGCCCGCTTCGAGGGGGGGGCTGCGGTCAGTCGGTAGACATTCCTGCGTCTCGACGACCCCGGACGGAGCGCAGGGCGAACCGGACCGCCGGGACCAGGCCCCAGCACAGCGAGGCCGCGTGAGTGACCAGCGCGACGGGTATCGACGCCGCGAACGTCACGACCACCGCGGCGTTCCAGGACAGGGTGTTGGCGATCACCGAGGGCGGGGTGTGATCCTTCAGCAGCCCGCCGCTTCGCAGTGCGGAGAACGCCCGCCAGAGGAACAGACCCGCGAGGGCCTGGCCGGCCGCGTAGGCGGTGAACTGGATCTGGAACGCGTCGGCCTCACTGGTCAGCAGCTTGGTCGTGAACGGCATGGTGACGATCATGAGCAGCCACGCCAGGTTCCAGTGGATCGCGCCACCCGTCAGCCCCTTCGCGTAACGGAACAGACGCTGGTGGAGCAGCCAGTGCATGGCGACGGCCGAGAAGCTGATCAGGAACGCCACGTACTCCGTCAGGTGCTCGCGCAGGAAGTGCAGAACACCGTCGTTGCCGTGCGCCTCTCCGTGCGGGACCGGTAGCTCCAGCGCCAGCAGCGTGATGGCGATGGCGATCACCGCGTCCGAGAAGTAGATCAACCGTTCCGGGCCGACCGGCTCGGCCTCGTCGGACTCTCCGTGCATCCTGCCTGTGCGTCGCGCAGCCATCTCGGCCATCCCGCCGTACCCCTCCGAAGTCACATTCCAATGTTGGACGGTCAAAGGATGACGGGTCAGGTTCGTTCTGTCCAGTCCTGACATGTCAGCCCGGTAGTAGGGTTCGGATATGAGCCTGCGCCACGCGATCCTGGGCCTGCTGGCCGAGAACCCCAGTAGCGGATACGACCTCATGAAGCGCTTCGAGACCTCGCTCGCCTTCGTCTGGCCGGCGAAGCAGAGCCAGGTCTACGGCGAGCTCGCCAGACTCAGCGAGACCGGGTTGATCGAGGTCACCGGCACCGGCGCCCGCAACCGCCGCGAGTACGGCATCACCGATGCGGGGAGCGCCGAACTGCGGGACTGGCTGATCGGGCCCGGCTCCGAGGCCGCCTACCGCAGCCCCGCACTGCTGCGCGTCTTCTTCCTGTGGACGCTGCAGCGCGAGGAGGGCGCCGCCTACCTCCAGGAATTCGCCCGCCGCAACAAGGCGCGCCACGCCTTCCTCGAAAGCCTCCGTGACGGCGCGGAGTGGCGCGGTGATCCCGTCCAGGTCTGCGAGTGGCTGGCGCTGGAGTTCGGGATCCGCGCCTCCCAGTCCTCCGGGGACTGGGCGGAGTGGGCGGCCGAGCAGCTGACCGAGCACCTGTAGGCGGATGCTTTTGCCGATCCAACGACGAAGAGCCGCCCCGAGAGTCGAAACTCTCGGGGCGGCTCTTTCGTGTGGCGCGTCAGTCGGCCAGCGGCAGGTACACCTTGTTGCCGTGGGCCTTGAACTCCTCGGACATGGCCTGCATGCCGGCCACGGCCTCGGCGTCGAACTGGGTGTCCACGGCGGTGGAGCCGTCGCCGTGCTCGTCGCGGATCTTCTGCGAGATCTTCATCGAGCAGAACTTCGGGCCGCACATGGAGCAGAAGTGCGCGGTCTTGGCCGGCTCGGCGGGGAGGGTCTCGTCGTGGAAGTCGCGCGCGGTCTCCGGGTCGAGGGCCAGGTTGAACTGGTCCTCCCAGCGGAACTCGAAGCGGGCGTCGGACAGGGCGTCGTCCCAGACCTGGGCGCCGGGGTGGCCCTTGGCGAGGTCGGCGGCGTGGGCGGCGATCTTGTAGGTGATCACGCCGGTCTTGACGTCGTCCCGGTTGGGCAGGCCCAGGTGCTCCTTGGGCGTCACGTAGCAGAGCATCGCGGTGCCCCACCAGGCGATCATCGCGGCGCCGATGCCGGAGGTGATGTGGTCGTAGCCGGGGGCGACGTCGGTGGTGAGGGGGCCGAGGGTGTAGAACGGCGCCTCGTCGCAGATCTCCTTCTGGAGATCCATGTTCTCCTTGATCTTGTGCATCGGGACGTGGCCCGGGCCCTCGATCATCACCTGGACGTCGCGCTCGCGGGCGATCCGGCCGAGCTCGCCGAGGGTCTGCAGCTCGGCGAACTGCGCCTCGTCGTTGGCGTCGGCGATGGAGCCGGGCCGCAGGCCGTCACCGAGCGAGAAGGTGACGTCGTAGGCGGCGAGGATGTCGCAGAGCTCCTCGAAGTTCGTGTAGAGGAAGTTCTCCTTGTGGTGCGCGAGGCACCAGGCGGCCATGATCGAGCCGCCGCGCGAGACGATGCCGGTCTTGCGGCGGGCGGTCAGCGGGACGTACCGCAGCAGCACGCCGGCGTGGACGGTCATGTAGTCGACGCCCTGCTCGCACTGCTCGATGATGGTGTCCCGGTAGACCTCCCAGCTGAGCTCCTCGGCCCGGCCGTCGACCTTCTCCAGCGCCTGGTAGAGCGGCACGGTGCCGATCGGCACGGGGGAGTTGCGCAGGATCCACTCGCGGGTGGTGTGGATGTTGCGGCCGGTGGAGAGGTCCATGACGGTGTCGGCGCCCCAGCGGGTGGCCCACGTCATCTTCTCCACCTCCTCCTCGATCGAGGAGGTGACGGCGGAGTTGCCGATGTTGGCGTTGATCTTCACCAGGAAGTTGGTGCCGATGATCGCCGGCTCCACCTCGGGGTGGTTCACGTTCAGCGGGATGACGGCGCGGCCGCGGGCCACCTCGTCGCGCACGAACTCGGGCTCCAGGCCCTCGCGCAGGGCCACGAACTCCATCTCCGGCGTGACGATCCCGCGCTTCGCGTAGGCGAGCTGGGTCACGGCGGCGCCGCCGCGGCCGCGCAGCGGGCGGCGGGGGCGGCCGGGGAAGACGGCGTCGAGGTTGCGCAGGTTCCCGCCGCGCGGCGAGGTGTGCTTGATCCCGTCGTCCTCGGGGCGGGCCTCGCGGCCGTCGTACTCCTCGACGTCGCCGCGCTGGCGGATCCACGCGTCGCGCAGGGCGGGCAGGCCGCGGCGCACGTCGGGCTCGTAGGCGGGGTCGGTGTACGGGCCGGAGGTGTCGTACAGCGGGACGGTCCTGCCGTTGGTGAGCACCACCTCGCGGTACGGGACCCGCAGGTCGGGGCGGGATCCCTCGCGGTGGGCCTTGCGCCAGGCCGGGGTCGGGTAGCCGGTGCGCTCGCTGCTCGGGGCGCTCTGGGCAGACTGCGGCTGTGCGTCGAACGTGGTCATCTGACCTTCACTCCCTACGCCGGCATTACCCGGTCCAGGTTCCTGCGGTCGGCGCAGCGTCCCGGCCGTCCGTCGACGGACCGTTCAGCGCCCTCTCAGCCCGGTGCTCCGAGCTCCCGCGTCCGCAGGCGGTGTTGCCTGCGCATGACGCCCAACACCGTAGCGAGCGGATCGCCGCAGGTCCAGATGGCTTCCGGTGGACGGACGGCGGGCGCAGACTGGACCCCATGATCGGACTGACGGGGCGGGTCACGGGGAAGGTCGGCGCGGGACTGGTCGGGGAGGTGCTGGTGCACGTGCCCGAGCGGCAGGGGACGGAGGCGTTCCTGGCGTACCTGGCGGTGCCGGGGGATCCGCTGCCGACGGGCACGCAGGTGATCGTGGTCGAGTACCAGGCGCCGCGAACGGTGTTCGTGTCGCCGGTCTGACGACCGGTTTCCCCTCGTCACGGGGCCTGTGACAGGACCGGGACGAAGTCACGACGTCACCTACTGGCGCACACGCACGAACAGGCGCAGAATCTCCGCTGCCACCGCGTCCGCGCACTCCTGCACAACCACGCGCAGCCACGGAAGCGGTGTGCCTCGAAGGGGGAGTCGGCCGATGGTTGTCGGCGTCGTCGCGGGGGCCGTGGTGGCCTCCATCATCGTTGTGATCGTCCTGTTCAGGCTCATGTGGCGGGTCGCCGAGCCGAACGAGGCACTGATCATCTCCGGGTCGAAGCACGGGGACGGCCTGGGATTCCGGATCGTCACCGGGCGGGGCACCTTCGTCGTCCCGGGCATGCAGGCGGTGCGCCGCCTGTCGCTCGACCTCAACGAGGCCGAGCTGGACGTCGAGTGCGTGACGTCCCAGGGCATTCCGGTGCACGTCAAGGGCGTCGTGATCTTCAAGGTGGGCGACGACGCGGTGTCGATCGCCAACGCCGCCCGCCGTTTCCTGGACCAGCAGAAGATGATGGGCCAGCGCGTGCACAACGTGTTCGCCGGTCACCTGCGCTCCATCGTCGGCGGGCTGACGGTCGAGGACATGATCCGCGACCGCGAGCGCCTGACCGGCGAGACCCGGGCCGCCTCGGGCACCGAGATGGAGAAGCTCGGTCTGATCATCGACTCGCTGCAGATCCAGGAGATCCTCGACCCGACCGGGTACATCCGCAACCTCGCCGCCCCGCACGCCGCGGCCGTCCAGCGCGACGCCCGCATCGCGGCCGCCGCCGCCGACCGCGTGGCCACCGAGGCCGAGCAGGAGGCCTTCGCCCGCAAGGCCGAGGCGACCCGCAACAGCGAGATCCAGCAGGCCGCCTACCAGGCCGAGATGGACACCGCGAGCGCCCGCGCCCGGCAGGCCGGCCCGCTCGCCGAGGCGGCCGCCCGCCAGGAGGTCGTCGTCCAGGAGACGAAGGTCGCCGAGCTGGAGGCCCAGCGCAAGGAGCAGCAGCTCCAGATCGACGTCCGCAAGCCGGCCGACGCCAAGGCGTACGAGACCCGCACCAAGGCCGACGCCGACCGCGACGCCCGGATCTCCTCGGCCCAGGCGCACGCCCGGGAGACCGAGCTGCGGGCGGCGGCCGACGCCAGCCAGGTAAAGATCGCCGCGGCGGCCGAGGCGGAGGCCACCAAGGTGCGCGGCCTGGCCGCCGCCGAGGCGACCAGGGCCACCGGTCAGGCCGAGGCCGCGGCCATCGAGGCCCGCGGTCTGGCGGACGCCGAGGCGGCCCGGGCGCTCGGGCTGGCCAACGCCGAGGGCATCCGGGCCCGCGCCGCGGCCCTCGCCGAGAACCAGGACGCCGTCGTGGCGCAGGAGTTGGCGGAGAAGTGGCCGGAGATCGTCCGGGCCGCCTCCGAGTCCTTCGGGAACGTCGAGCACATGGTGCTGCTCAACGGCGCCGACGGCATGGGCGAGATGTTCGCCAAGGCGCTCACCATGGGCGGCACCGGCCTCGGCCTCGCCCGTCAGCTGCTGAGCACCATGAAGGAGGCCCCGGCCGACGCGCCCGCCGACGCCAAGGCGCCGGTGGTGCAGCAGGTGCGCATCGAGGACTGAGTTCCGACGATTGGGTAGCCCCCCGTGCCCACCTGAGTACCCGTACTCAGGTGGGCACGGCCACGTCCGCCGGAGCATGGGGGCATGCGCCCACCAGCACACACGCGGATCGGCATCACCGCCGTCGGCTCCCGGCTGCCGGCCCGCCGGCTCACCTCACAGGAACTCCAGGACGAGGTCACGGCCGGGTCCCGACTGAAGCTCCCGGAGCGGATGTTCGAGAAGGCCACCGGGATCCGCACCCGGCACTTCGCGGCCGACGGCGAGTACGCCTCGACCCTCGCGATCGGCGCCGCCCGGCGCGCCCTCGCCGCCCGCGGCATCGGCCCGCAGGACGTCGACCTGCTGCTCTTCGCCTCCGCCACCCGGGACGTCTGCGAGCCCGCGACCGCCCACCTCGTGCAGGCCGAACTCGGCACCCGGGCCCACGCCCTGGACGTCTCCAACGCCTGCAACAGCTTCCTCAACGGGATCGACCTGGCCCGCGCGATGATCCTCGCCGGACGGGCCCGGCGCGCCCAGGAGGTCGAGGTCGAGACGCCCAGCCCCGAGAAGCGCCTCGACCCGACCGGCGCCGACACAGTCCGGGACGGC
>NZ_JBFBDY010000320.1:0-7385 GCF_040683475.1 Kitasatospora sp. NPDC093558
CCTCACCCCGGCGGGCCCGGCGGCCGGACCCCGTTCCTCCCGAGGCGGCCGGACCCGCTCTCCCCGAGACCTCCCCCGAGAAGGTGTGATCGATGTCAGTCGCCGTGCAGGGCGCCACCGGCAAGGGCAGCCGGGAGCGCGAGCAGCGTCCGGGCCCGCTGGAGCGCCTCAAGCGCTCCTACGCCAAGCACTGGTACGCCTACGCGATGATCGCCCCGGTCGTGCTCGTGCTCGGCGTGCTGGTGCTCTACCCGCTGGTCGAGGGCATCTGGCTCACCCTCACCGACGCCAACAGCCTCAACTCGGCCCGCACCATCGGCGTCAACCACATCCCGGCCACCTACAAGTTCGTCGGCCTGCACAACTACGCCGACATCCTGTGGGGCCCGGGCTCGTACGACCGCTTCTGGTCCCACTTCGTGTGGACCATCACCTGGACGGTGCTCTGCGTCGTCCTGCACTACACCATCGGCCTGGGCCTCGCCCTGCTGCTCAACAAGAAGCTGCGCGGGCGCGCCGTCTACCGGATGCTGCTCATCCTGCCGTGGGCCGTGCCGACCTTCGTCACCGTCTTCTCCTGGCGCCTGATGCTCGCCGACGGCGGCGCCGTCAACGGCCTGCTCTCCGCCCTCCACCTGCCCCAACCCGGCTGGCTGGACGACCCGTTGGCGCAGAAGGCCGCCGCGATCCTGGTCAACACCTGGGTCGGCGTGCCGTTCATGATGATCTCGCTGCTCGGCGGCCTCCAGTCCATCCCGGCCGAGCTGTACGAGGCCGCCGAGATGGACGGCGCCACGCCGTGGCAGCGCTTCCGCCACGTCACTCTGCCCGGGCTGCGCACCGTCTCCTCGACCGTTGTCCTGCTCGGCGTGATCTGGACGTTCAACCAGTTCGCCGTCATCTTCCTGCTGTTCGGCACCAGCGGCGGCTCCGACGCCCAGCTGCTGGTCACCTGGGCCTACCGCCTCGGCTTCGGCCAGCAGCCCCGGGACTACGCGCAGTCCGCCGCGTACGGCGTGATCCTGCTGTCCATCCTCATCGTCTTCACCGCCTTCTACCGGCGCTGGCTCGCCCGCAACGAGCAGGCCAACGGCTAGCAGGCCAACGGCTAGCAGGCCCATGGCCGGCAGGCCAACGGCCAGCAGCCACCAGTCGGCAGGCCAACGGCCGCGGCCCAGGACCCAGTTGACCCACGAAGGCAGGTACCCCCGATGAGCACCACCACCGAAGCCTCCGCCCCGGCGGCGCGCCCCGCGCCGGCCGCCCGGCCCGCCAAGGTCCGCGGCCGCGGCCAGAGCAGCCCGCTGGTCACCGCGCTGTCCCACGGCGCCCTGATCCTCGCCAGCCTGATCGCCCTGTTCCCGGTGCTGTGGATCCTCTACATCTCCCTCGGCCCGGACAAGACGGACTACCTCCACCCCGGCGAGATCCTCGGCAAGCTGACCCTGTCGAACTACGACCACGTGCTGTTCGGCACCGACTTCTTCACCTGGTTCGGCAACTCCTTCCTGGTCTCCGGCGTCACCACGGCCTTCGGCGTCATGGTCGCCGCCACCACCGGCTACGCCGTCTCCCGGATGAAGTTCCCCGGCCACAAGCCGCTGATGTGGTCGCTGCTGGTCACCCAGATGTTCCCGATCGCGGTGCTGATCGTGCCGATGTACACGATCCTGTCCGAGCTCGGCCTGCTCGACGGCTACACCGGCCTGATCCTGGTCTACTCGACCACCACCGTGCCGTACTGCGCCTGGCTGCTGAAGGGCTACTTCGACACCATCCCGGTGGAGATCGACGAGGCCGGCCGGGTCGACGGGCTCTCCCCGATCGGCACCTTCTGGCGGCTGGTCCTGCCGCTCGCCCGCCCGGGCCTCGCGGTCGCCGCGTTCTACTCGTTCCTGACCGCCTGGGCCGAGGTCGCCTTCGCGTCCACCTTCATGCTCAGCTCCGACAAGTACACGCTGGCCGTCGGCCTGCAGACCTTCGTCAGCGAGCACGACGCCCAGTGGAACTTCATGGCCGCGACCGCCGTGCTGATCGCGATCCCGTCCTCGGTCTTCTTCTACCTGGTGCAGCGGCACCTGGTCACCGGCCTGACCGCCGGCGCCTCCAAGTCCTAACGCCACCACACGTCCCAGCGCTCCTCGCTCCTCTAGTCCCCGAGGGATACCGTCCATGACCCAGAACCTGGCCGACACCTCCCGGCCCGCCGCCGACACCGCCGCTCACGAGGCGAAGGTCGGCGCGTCCAGAGGCTGGTGGCGGGACGCGGTCATCTACCAGGTGTACCCGCGCAGCTTCGCCGACTCCAACGGCGACGGCATGGGCGACCTGCCGGGCATCCGCAGCCGCCTGCCCTACCTGCGCGATCTCGGCGTGGACGCCGTCTGGCTCTCGCCGTTCTACGCCTCTCCGCAGGCCGACGCCGGCTACGACGTGGCCGACTACCGCGCGGTGGACCCGATGTTCGGCACCCTGCTGGACGCCGACGCGCTGATCCGCGACGCCCACGCCCTGGGCCTGCGGATCATCGTCGACCTCGTCCCCAACCACTCCTCGGACCAGCACGAGTGGTTCCAGCGCGCCCTGCGCGAGGGCCCCGCGTCCCCGCTGCGCGAGCGCTACCACTTCCGTCCCGGCAAGGGCGAGACCGGCGAACTGCCGCCCAACGACTGGGAGTCCATCTTCGGCGGCCCGGCCTGGACCCGCAGCGAGAACCCGGACGGCACCCCCGGCGACTGGTACCTGCACCTGTTCGCCCCGGAGCAGCCCGACTTCAACTGGGAGAACCCGGCCGTCGCCGACGAGTTCCGCTCGATCCTGCGGTTCTGGCTCGACATGGGTGTGGACGGCTTCCGCATCGACGTCGCCCACGGCCTGGTCAAGGCCCCCGGCCTGCCCGACCTCGGCGGCTCCGACCAGCTCAAGCTGCTCGGCAACGACGTCATGCCGTTCTTCGACCAGGACGGCGTGCACGAGATCTACCGCAGCTGGCGCAAGATCCTCGACGAGTACCCCGGCCAGCGGATCGGCGTCGCCGAGGCCTGGACCCCGACCGTCCAGCGCACCGCCAACTACGTCCGCCCCGACGAGCTCCACCAGGCCTTCAACTTCCAGTACCTGGGCACCGACTGGGACTCCGCCGCGCTGCGCGAGGTCATCGACGTCTCGCTGGACTCGATGCGCCCGGTCGACGCCCCCACCACCTGGGTGCTGTCCAACCACGACGTCACCCGGCACGCCACCCGCTTCGCCAACGAGCCGGGCCTCGGCACCCAGATCCGCACCCCCGGCGACCGCGCGCTCGGCCTGCGCCGGGCCCGCGCGGCCACGCTGCTGATGCTCGCGCTGCCCGGCTCCGCGTACGTGTACCAGGGCGAGGAGCTCGGCCTGCCGGACGTCACCGACCTGCCCGACGAGGTCCGCCAGGACCCGTCCTTCTTCCGCCAGGCCGGACAGGACGGCTACCGCGACGGCTGCCGCGTCCCGATCCCGTGGTCCGGCACCGAGGCGCCGTACGGCTTCGGGCCGGTGGCGGGCGGGCCGTCCTGGCTGCCGCAGCCGGCCGAGTGGGCCGCGCTCAGCGTCGAGGCGCAGACCGGCGACCCGACGTCCACCCTGGAGCTCTACCGCAGCGCGCTCGCCGTCCGCCGGGCCCGGCCCGACCTGGGCGCGGGCACCGAGGTCGAGTGGCTCGACGCCCCCGAGGGCACGCTCGCGTTCCGCCGCGGCTCCTTCGTCTGCACGGTCAACGCGAGCGGCGAGCCGGTGCGGATACCCGCCCCCGGACGGCTGCTGCTCGCCTCGGCGGACCTGGTCGTCGACGGCGGCGAGACGGTGCTCGCACCGGACAGCACCGGCTGGTGGGCGGTCTGACGTGGTTGCAATAGGCTCTGGGACCGTGACTACGGCGCGACTTTCAGACATCGCGGCGCAGGCGGGGGTCAGCGAAGCCACCGTCTCCCGCGTACTCAACGGCAAGGCGAACGTCTCCGCCGCCACCAGGCAGACCGTGCTGGCGGCGCTCGACGTGCTCGGCTACGAGCGGCCGACCCGCCTGCGCCAGCGCAGCGCCGGGCTGATCGGACTGATCACGCCGGAGCTGAGCAACCCGATCTTCCCCGCGCTCGCGCAGGTCATCGAGCAGGTGCTCAGCCGGCACGGCTACACGCCGGTGCTGTGCACCCAGACGCCCGGTGGGTCCACCGAGGACGAACTGGTCGAGATGCTGGTGGACCGGGGCGTGGCGGGCATCGTCTTCGTCTCCGGGCTGCACGCCGACTCCACCGCCGACCACGACCGGTACGCCCGGCTGGCCGGGCGCGGGGTGCCGTTCGTCCTGATCAACGGCTTCAGCGAGCGGATCGACGCGCCGTTCATCTCGCCGGACGACCGGGCCGCGATGTGGATGGCCGTCCAGCACCTCGCCGAGCTCGGGCACGAGCGGATCGGGCTGGCGGTCGGGCAGCGGCGGTACGTGCCGGTGCTGCGCAAGATCGAGGGCTTCACGGCCGCGATGCGCACCGTCCTCGGGCGGACCCAGGAGGAGGCCGAACAGCTCGTCCACCACACGCTGTTCAGCGTCGAGGGCGGGCACGCGGCGGCGGGCGCGCTGCTGGACAAGGGGTGCACGGCGATCGTGTGCGGCAGCGACATGATGGCGCTCGGGGCGATCCGGGCGGTGCGGCAGCGGGGGCTGTCGGTGCCGCACGACGTGTCGGTGGTCGGCTTCGACGACTCGCCGCTGATCGCCTTCACCGAGCCGCCGCTGACGACGATCCGCCAGCCGGTCGAGGCGATGGCGACGGCGGCGGTGGACGCCCTCCTGGAGGAAGTGGGCGGGAACGCCGCCCAGCGCGGGGAGTTCATGTTCCAGCCGGAGCTGGTCATGCGCGGCTCCACAGGGGCCTGCGCGCGCTGAGGCCGGTGACGGCCGGGTGAAGGGCCCCGGAGGGCGGTTGCTCTCCAGGGCCCTTCGGCGTTGCGGGGGGGCCTTTCGCCGTGCCGCGCCGTGCGGTGCTGTGCCGCGCCGTGCCGTGCGGTGCTGTGCCGTGCCGGGGTCAGCCCTCCTGGACGGCCGGGCGGTCGGCGGTGAGGCGGTGGCCGTCGGCGGCGTCGCCGGTGCGGGTCTCGGTGCGGCGACCGCGGGCCAGGTAGTCGCGCAGGATCAGTTCGACGGCGTCCTGCGGACTCTTGGTGCCGGAGAGCATCATCGCGTCGATCGCGAGGTTCGCGTCGAGCGTGACGGTGACCTGGGCCATGGGTGACTCCTCCTCGGGTGCAGAGCAGCAGCATGCCCGTTGGGCCGGGGTTTGACCACGCGAATGCGGCGGTGCGCGCTTGTCGCGATGTGCGGGTACGCCGAAGCCCCGGGGAGAGCGACCAGTCTCTCCCCGGGGCGGCGGGCGGGTGACAGATGACAGATAACAGATTTCGTCATCTGTTATCTGTCATCTGTTCGCTGTCATCCGCGATCCGTGACCCGTCCCCGGCGGGACGGCTCCGGACGGTTCCTCAGACGCGGCCGGCGAAGTCCGGCGCCCAGTTGGCGATGGTCTGCAGGCGGACGCCCGAGCTCGGGTTGGCGGCCTCGACGTACTGACCGCCACCGATGTAGATCGCGACGTGGTAGACGCCCGAGTCCTGGCCGTTGTTGGACCAGAACAGCAGGTCGCCCGGCTGCAGGCTGTCCAGCGAGACGTGGGTGCTCGCGGCGGCCTGGTCGTTGGCGACGCGCGGGATGGAGATGCCCGCGGCGCGCAGCGCGGCCTGGGTCAGGCCCGAGCAGTCCCAGCCACCGTTGCCGGTGCCGCCGTAGACGTACGCCTGGCCGACCTGCGCCTTGGCGAAGCTGACCGCGGCGGCCATCGAGCCGGTGACGGCCGGGGCCGGGGTCTGGGCGGACGGCTTGGCGGCGGGCTTCGACGACGGCTTGGCGGCCGGGGTCTGGGTCTCGGCGGCCGGCTGGGCGTTCACGGTGTTCCCGGCGGAGGACTGGCCCGACTTCTGCGAGCGGTCGAACCAGTTGAAGTCACCGGACTGGCCGGCCGGCGCCTGCGCGGAGTCGCCGAAGGACAGGTGCTGGCCCGGGTAGATGGTGTCCGGACCGTCGGTCAGGGTGCTGCGGTTCAGCTCGTACAGCCGCTGCCAGCCGCCCTTGACGTTGTGCTTGTCGGCGATCGTGGACAGCCAGTCGCCGGCCACGACGGTGTAGTCGGAGGCGCCGGCCTGGGTGCCGCCCTGGGCCCAGTCCTGGCTCTTCTGCGCCCAGGTGCCCTTGGCGGAGTCGGCGGCGGCCGGAGCCTGCGCCTGGTCCTGCACCGGGGCGGCGGGCTTGGCGGCGGGCTTCGTGGCCGGAGCAGCCGGAGCAGCCGGGGCAGTCGGGGCGGCGGGCTTGGCGGCCGGGGCGGCCGGCTTCGCGGCGCTCGCACCGGCGGAGGTGTCGACGGCCGCCGGGGCGCCGCCCTTGGTCAGGCCGGCCTGGATCGAGCACACGGGCCAGGCGCCGGGGCCCTGCGAGGCGAGGACCTTCTCGGCGACGGCGATCTGCTGGTCCTTGGTGGCCTGGTTGGCCTGCGGGGCGTACGCGGTGCCGCCGAAGGCGGCCCAGGTGCTGGAGGTGAACTGCAGGCCGCCGTAGAAGCCGTTGCCGGTGTTGATGCTCCAGTCGCCGCTGCTCTCGCACTGGGCGACCTTGTCCCAGGTGGCGACGGTGGCGGCGGAGGCGGTGCCGGTGGTGAGGCAGGGGATGGTGAGGCCGACGCCCGCGACGCCGAGGGCGGCGATGACGCGACGGGTGCGGCTGGACAGGCGAGTGCCGTTGCTGGGCAGCATGAAGACGCGGTCCTCTCCCACGCCTGCGAGGTGAGCTGTCGGATTCGGGCTGGAGTTGCCCGGCCGCGCTGTGGCGCGGCTTCACCCCTAGCCCTGGACCGTTCCTGGGAGTGGTCCGGGGCGACTTACCTGTGGTTCCCCCGCTCCTGCCGTGGTGCGTTTTCGCGCTTCCAGCGCACCCGACGGCAGGACTCGGCGTTGCGGATGTGCTGGGTCCGTGTGGTCACGAACGGGGAGCACGTTAAGCAGACTTAAGTTCGAACTGCAAATACCTGTGATGCGCATCACGAGTTATGGAAAAGCGACAAAGCATTTGCTCTTCATGATCGGAAATGATCGTTTTCTCGCAAAAAGCCTGTGGATGTGCACAACTGGCAGATTTTCAGAATCGAAATGACGGATTGTCATTCAAGCGCAAATATTCACAGAACGGACATCTCGCCCATTAGCCTCTTAACTCCCGTACGCCGCAAGCCGGAAGGGCCCGGAACGCGTGCGTTCCGGGCCCTTCCGCGCGTGCTGTCGTCGGCTACTCGCCGGCGGCCTCCCCGGCC
>NZ_JBFBDY010000321.1:0-7364 GCF_040683475.1 Kitasatospora sp. NPDC093558
CGCCTCCGCGCACGAGGAGCACCGCGAGGCCGCCCAGCGCGCCCGCCGCCGCGCCGACGCCCTCTCCGGCCTCGCCTTCCGCCTGCGCGAGCGCGCCAACTGGGCCCGCCGCCAGCGCGAACTCGCCGAGGACGCCGCCGAGTGCGACCGCCGCCAGACCCAGTGCGCCGAGCGCGCCCGCACCTGCGACGAGGACCGCCGCGCCGCCCAGCGCGCCGCCGACGACGCCCGCCGCACCGCCCGCGCCCTGCGCGCCGAGCGCGCCGAGATCCCCGCCGCCGAGCAGGCCGACGAGCCCGCCGACACCGCGCCCGCCGCGCTGCCCGCCCTGCGCGAGGGCTACCGCGCGGCCTCCCAGCTGTACGAGAAGGTCGGCGTCGGCGCCGACCTGCGCGCCGAGCAGGCCCGCGCCGAGGGCGACGAGGCCGCCGCCGCGGCCGAGCTCGACCGCCTCACCAACAAGGTCCGCACCCGCGCCGAGGAACTCCTCGGCAGCCCCGACGGCGCCGACGGCCCCGCCCGCCAGGCCGCCGCCGCACGCGCCGAGGAGCTCGTCGCCACCATCGAGGCCCGCTCCGCCGCCGCGAGCGAGCACCTCGGCCGCCTGCGCGGCGACGCCGAGCGCTCCGCCCCCGTCGACGGCGAGTCGCACACCGAACTGCCCGAGGACCTCGTCCCCACCGACCCCGAGCACGCCCAGACCCTCCTGCGCACCGCCACCAACCGGCTGGCCGAGCGCCGCGAGGCCCTGGACACCGCCCGCACCGCGCACGCCGACCTCCAGCGCACCTTCGACGTCGCCCAGGCCGCCGCCGGCGCGTTCGACGAGCTCGCCGGCCAGCTCCGCGACGGCCTGCGCGACAGCCAGGACGACGCGGACCACCCGGCCGAGCCGTACCTGGGCGCCCTCCCCGAGGCCCGCACCGCCGTCGCCGACGCCCGCCGTGCCCTGCGTACCGCCGTCGGCGAGCTGTCCTCCGCCGAACTCGCCGTCCGCGACGCCTCCGACGCGCTCGTCCGGCACGCCAACGCCGCCCGCTACGAGGCCGTGCGCACCCCCGCCCGCCAGCAGATCCGCGAACTGCCCGCCTCCGCGCTGCCCGAGCACGCCGCCGCGTGGGCCGCCGCGTTCGCCCCCCGGCTGCGCGTGCTCACCGACGAACTCGCCCAGCTGGAGCGCAACCGCGGCTCGATCGTCGACCGCCTGCGCGGCCTGGTCGAGTCCTCGCTCACCACGCTGCGCGCAGCCCAGCGGCTGTCCCGGCTGCCCGAGGGCCTGGGGGAGTGGTCCGGCCAGGAGTTCCTGCGGATCCGCTTCGAGGACCCGGACCACGCGACCCTCGTCGAGCGCCTCGGCGAGGTCATCGACGAGGCCACCCGCGCCGCCGTCAGGAAGAACAGCGACCTGCGCCGCGACGGCATGTCGCTGCTGCTGCGCGGGGTCGCCGCCGCGATCGGCCCGAAGGGCGTCAGCGTCGAGATCCTCAAGCCGGACGCGGTGCTGCGCGCCGAGCGCGTCGGCGTCGGCCAGATGTCCGACGTGTTCTCCGGCGGCCAGCTGCTCACCGCCGCCATCGCGCTCTACTGCACGATGGCCGCGCTGCGCGCCAACGACCGCGGCCAGTCCCAGCTGCGGCACGCCGGCACGCTGTTCCTCGACAACCCGATCGGCCGCGCCAACGCCACCTACCTGCTGGAGCTCCAGCGCGCGGTGGCCGACGCGCTCGGCGTCCAACTCATCTACACCACCGGCCTGTTCGACACCACGGCGCTCGCCGAGTTCCCGCTGGTGATCCGCCTGCGCAACGACGCCGACCTGCGGGCCGGCCTCAAGTACATCTCGGTGGAGGAGCACCTGCGCCCGGGCCTGCCCGCCCCGCAGGACCCGGACGGCCCGGCCATCCACGGCGAGATCACCGCCACCAGGATGTTCAAGCGCCCTGCGGAGGTTCCCGCGCAGTCCTGAACTGGCTAGCGTGGCCGTCATGCTGACTATCGCGCACCTCAGTGACATCCACCTCGGCCAGGACCACCGCCGGGACCGCGGCACGCGGGCCCGGCGGCGGGCCGAGCGGGTGATGGCCTACCTCGACGCCCTGCCCGGATCGCTGGACGCGGTGCTGGTGACGGGCGACCTCGCCGACCACGGCCTGCCCGCCGAGTACGAGCAGGTCGCCGAGGTGCTCAAGTCCCGGCACCGGGTGCTCATTTGCCCGGGCAACCACGACAGCCGGGCGCCCTACCGCGAGGTGCTGCTCGGCGAGGGCCCGGGGGAGAGCCCGATCAACCGGCTGCACCAACTCCCCGGCGCGGACGTCCTGATGCTCGACTCGTCGATCCCGGGCCGGCCCGACGGCCTGCTGGACGAGGAGACGCTCACCTGGCTGGACGCCGAACTGGCCGGCGGACGCACCGAGTTGCCCGCCCTGGTGGCCTTCCACCACCCGCCCGTCGAGCTGTCCGTACCGACCGTCGACGGCATCCGCCAGTTCGGCGAGGCCGGCCTCGCCCGCGTCCTGCGCCGCCACCCCCGCGTCGCCGCCCTGCTCTGCGGCCACTCCCACACCCCCGCCGCGACGACGTTCGCCGGGCTCCCGCTGCTCGTCGCCCCCGGCGTGGTCTCCACCGTCACCCTCCCCTGCGAGGGCGGCCCGGGCATCTCCCTCACCCACCCGCCGATGCTCGCCTTCCACGTCCTGGACGGCGACCGCCGGCTCACCACCCACTACCGCGTGGTGCCCGAGAACTGACCCCGGGACGGGCCCCGCGACTGGCCCCGGGACTCGCCCGGCCGCGGGAAGGGCCGGGCCGCGAGCGGCTCCTGGACCGCGGCCCGGCTCCCGGCCATCGGCGTCGCCGAGTTGGGCGCGCGCATCCGCTGCGCGGCGACCTGCCGCGAGACCAGGATCTCCAGCAGGCACCACATCGTGCCGAACACCCCGAGCCCCATCGCCATCAGCGCCGGCGTCATCAGCCAGCTGCCCGCGTACGAGGCCAGCGTGGCGACCACCACGCCCACCAGCGTGAACGCGAACGAGAGCACCGCGCGGACGGCGGCGGCGCGCACCTCGTCGGGCAGGCGGCGACGGCGGCGTGGCACGGACATCGGGTGACCCCCAGGCGCGAACTCGGCGGCGGGCACGGGACGGGCGCTCGCGTCGAGCGCCCCCGTGCGAACTCTGCCCCACACAAGCCGGACTATGCGTCCGAATCCACCGAACTGCCGCCAAATCGTGCGATCCGGCCCGATTCGTCTGCAGCCGGTCCGGTGGCCGCCCTCCTGGCCCGCCCCTGCGACCCGCGCTCGTGACCCGCCCTCAGCCCAACTGCTGGTTGAGCTCCTCCAGGGCACCCGTCACGATCGTCCGCATCGCCTGCTCGGCGTGCACGCCGTCCCCCGCGCAGATCGCCTCGGCCACCTCGCGGTGCAACCGGATCGCGTACGGCTCCGGCTGATGGGGCATCAGATGGTACTCGGTGCGGCCGGTGAGCACCGCCCCCACGGTGTCCCCGAGGTGGGCGAACATCTCGTTGCCGGAGGCCTTCAGGACGGTGGCGTGGAAGGCGATGTCGTGCTGGAGGAAGGTGGTGAGGTCGGCGGCCCGCGCCGACATCGTCAACTCGACGGCCAGGGAGCTCAGTTCGCGCCGGTCGTCATCGCTCGCATGGACGGCGGCGAGCGCGGCGGCGGCCGGCTCGACGGCGACCCGCAGCGAGCCGAGCGACCGCAGCTGCGCGGGACGGTCGGCGCCGGCCAGCCGCCAGCGGATCACCAGCGGGTCGAAGACGTCCCAGCCGGACTTCGGCTGCACCGTGATCCCGACCCGCCGCCGGGAGGCCACCATGCGCATCCCCTCGAGGATCCGCACCGCCTCCCGCACCACCGTCCGGGACACCCCGAACCGCTGCTCCAGCTCCTCGCTGCGCAACACCGCCCCCACGGGGATCTCCCCCGCCGCGATCGCCGGCCCGAGCTCGTCAAGCAGCCGCCCTGGCAGCCCCTGGATCTCCATCCGCCCAGCCTAGACGCCGCCTCCCTCCCCCGGTCGCCGCGCCCCCGCCGAACCCGCCCCACACCCACAACCCGCCCCTGCGACCCACCCCACATCCAAAAAGTATGACGATTTGGTTTCCGTCACTTGAATACGTCATATCTTTGGAGCGATAGTGGCGGTCAGGCAACGAAGGAGCACCACCCATGGCTCTCAGCGTCGAGAACCACGACCTCCCGCAGTCCCCTCCCACGATCGTGGTGATGGGCGTCTCCGGAGTCGGCAAGACCACCCTGGCCCGCCTCCTGGCAGACCGCCTCGGCCTCCCCTTCGCCGAGGCGGACGACTTCCACCCGGCGGCCAACATCGCAAAGATGTCGGCCGGCATCCCGCTGGACGACGAGGACCGCGCCCCCTGGCTGCGGGCCCTCGGCGGCTGGCTGGGGGAGCGGGCCGAGTCCGGCACCGGCGGTGTGGTCACGTGTTCGGCGCTGAAGCACCGCTACCGCGACATCCTGCGCGCGGCCTGCCCGGGCGCCTTCTTCCTGCACCTGAGCGGTGGCCACGAGCTGGTCGAGGACCGGCTCGCCCACCGCACCGGCCACTTCATGCCGCCGTCGCTGCTCGACTCCCAGTACGCCGCACTCGAACCCCTGGGCGCGGACGAGCGCGGTGCCGTCCTGGACGTCGGCCCGTCCCCCGAAGAACTCGTCGAGATGGCCGTGGCACTGCTGCGGCCGGTCAATGGAGACCTCACGTGAGCGAGCGAAGCGAGCGAACCATAAGAAGGCGCGCATGGGCGAATGCCCCTGCCGAGCGAAGCGAGGCGGGCGCATGAGCATGTCCCCCACCCTCCTCCTCGCGGCCGCCACCTCACCGGCCCTGCCGCACACCAACAGCGACTCCCAGCTGCTGGTCGCGGTGCTGCTGAGCATCGGTGCGATCGTCCTGCTGATCACCAAGCTCAAGCTGCACCCGTTCCTCGCCCTCACGCTCGGCTCCGGTCTGCTGGCCGCGGTCGCCGGGGCGCCGTTCGACAAGCTGCTGAGCAGCTTCTCGACGGGCTTCGGCGCGACCGTGGCGAGCGTCGGCCTGCTGATCGGCCTCGGCGCGATGCTCGGCAAGCTGCTCGCCGACTCGGGCGGCGCCAACATCATCGCGGATACCGTGCTGGCCCGTTCCGGCAGGAAGGCGCTGCCCTGGGCGATGGCGCTGATCGCGGCGGTGCTCGGCCTGCCGCTGTTCTTCGAGGTCGGCGTCGTGCTGCTGATCCCGATCGTGCTGCTGGTGGCGCGCCGCGGCAACGTGCCGCTGATGCGGATCGGCATCCCCGCCCTGGCCGGCCTGTCGGTGCTGCACGGCCTGGTGCCCCCGCACCCGGGCCCGCTGGTGGCCGTCGACGCGCTGAAGGCGGACCTCGGCATCACGCTGGCGCTCGGCCTGCTGATCGCGGTCCCGACGCTGATCGTCGCGGGCCCGCTGTTCGCCCGTGTGGCGGAGCGCTGGGTGGGCCCGCTGGAGATTCCGGTCGCGACCGCCCCGGACGAGAGCACCAGGCCCGAGCGCACGCCGTCGTTCGGCGCCGTCCTGGCGACCATCCTCCTGCCGGTCGGCCTGATGCTCGGCAAGGCGCTCGCGGACGTCGTGATCGACGACCCGAAGGCGCTCGCCCAGCGGGTGTTGGACTTCGTCGGTTCGCCGCTGATCGCACTGCTCGCCGCGACCCTGCTCGGCATGCTGACCCTCGGCCGGGCGGCGGGCTTCGACCGGGCCCGGATCTCCGACACCGTCGGCAAGTCGCTGGGACCGATCGCCGGCATCGTGTTCATCGTCGGCGCGGGCGGCGGCTTCAAGCAGACGCTGATCGACGTCGGTGTCGGCAACGCGGTCAGCGCGTGGTCCGGCAAGTGGCACATCTCGGCGCTGCTGCTGGGCTGGCTGATCGCCGTGCTGATCCGCCTGGCCACCGGCTCGGCGACGGTCGCCACCATCACCGCGGCCGGCATCGTCTCCCCGCTGGCCGCGAACCTGTCCTCGACCCACGCGGCGCTGCTGGTCCTCGCGATCGGCGCGGGCTCGCTGTTCCTGTCGCACGTGAACGACGCCGGATTCTGGCTGGTGAAGGAGTACTTCGGGATGAGCGTCGGCCAGACGCTGAAGTCCTGGTCGGTGATGGAGACGGTGATCTCGGTCGTCGCGATCGTTCTGATCCTGCCGCTGAGCCTGATCGTCTAGCAGCGCGCAGCAACCGCCGAGGGGCGGCACCCGTACCGAAACGGGTGCCGCCCCTCGGTGTTTTCAGCGCAGCACCCCCGTGAGGACCGCCGTCGTCGCCGTGAGCAGGTCCTCCGCCACCGGTCCGCCGCCCGCCGTCTTGGCCAGGAGGCCCTCCCGGGCCGCGAGCAGCACCTGGGCGGCCTGCCGGGCCTCGGCGCCTGGCGGGACGAGCCCGGGCAGCGCCCGTTCCAGGACCTGCGCCAGGGCGGTCGCCGCCACCCGGTCGTGCTCGGCGAGCTGCTCGGCCAGCGCGGGCGTGCGGGCGGCGAGCAGCCGGAACTCCAGGAACAGCAGGATCCAGCCGCTCTCCTCCGGCGCCACCCGCAGCAGCGCCCCGACCAGCAGCTCCGCCCGCTCCGGCGGTTCCAGTGCCGCGGCCGTCGCCGCCAGCCGTTCCAGCTCGCCGATCCGGCCGGCCGCCTGCTCGTCGAAGAGTGCCAGCAGCAGGTCCTCCTTGCCGGCGAAGTTCGAGTAGAACGCGCCGCGGGTGTAGCCGGCGGCGGCGCAGATGTCCTCGATGCTCGTCCGCGCGAAGCCGACGGAGAGGAACAGCTCGCGGGCCGCCGCCAGGAGCAGCGCGCGGGTGTGGACGCGGCGGCGCGGCGGCCGGGGAGCCACGGGTTCGACGGGGGACGAGTTCACAAGGAAACGATACATGGTGTATTCAGTACATGGCGTACTCAATACGAGCCGTACTGAAACCGGAGGGCCCGCCATGAGCCGACTGCTGATCACCAACGCCCGCCTGCTCCACCCCGAGGACGGCGTCCGCACCGACCCCGGCTGGCTGGAGGCCGCCGACGGCCGGATCGCCGCCACCGGCACCGGCCACCCGCCCGCCGCAGGCGACGACGTCCGGGTGATCGACGCGGCCGGCGGCACCGTCCTGCCGGGCCTCATCGACGCCCACGTGCACCTGCTCGTCACCACCCTCGACCTGCACGACGTCCCGAACTGGACCCCCGGCTACGCCACCGTCCGCGCCCTCGCCGAGGCCGAACGCATGCTGCGCCGCGGCTTCACCACCGTCCGCGACGTCGGCGGCGCCGACCACGGCATGACCCGCGCCCTCGCCGAGGGCCTCGCGCTCGGCCC
>NZ_JBFBDY010000322.1:0-7353 GCF_040683475.1 Kitasatospora sp. NPDC093558
CCCGGAACGGCGCAGTGCCCCGGCGGTGGGCCGGGGCACTGGGCGGGTGAGCGGGGTGGCTCAGTTGTGGGCGTGGAGGTCGGCGTTGAGGCCGCCCCAGGAGCCGGAGCGGGCGATGACCTCGACGGCGCCGGTCTGGGAGTTGCGGCGGAAGAGGAGGTTGTCCTGGCCGGACAGCTCGACGGCCTTGGCGATCTTGCCGTCGGGCGTGGTGACCCGGGTCCCGGCGGTGACGTAGAGGCCGGCCTCGACGACGCAGTCGCTGCCGAGCGAGATGCCGATGCCGGCGTTGGCACCGAGCAGGCAGCGCTCGCCCACCGAGATGACCTGCTTGCCGCCACCGGACAGGGTGCCCATGATCGAGGCGCCGCCGCCGATGTCGCTGTGGTCGCCCACGACGACGCCCGCGCTGATCCGGCCCTCGACCATGGAGGTGCCGAGCGTGCCGGCGTTGAAGTTGACGAAGCCTTCGTGCATCACGGTGGTGCCCGCCGCGAGGTGCGCGCCGAGGCGGACGCGGTCGGCGTGGGCGATGCGCACACCGGTGGGGGCGACGTAGTCGGTCATCCGCGGGAACTTGTCGATCCCGTACACGGCGAGCTGGCCGCCCTGCGCGCGGACCGCGAGGCGGGCCGACTCGACCCGGTCGACCGGGACGGGGCCGATGCTGGTCCAGGCGACGTTGGCGAGCAGGCCGAAGATGCCGTCCAGGTTCAGGCCGTGCGGCTGGACGAGGCGGTGGCTGAGCAGGTGCAGGCGCAGGTACACGTCGTGCGTGTCGAGCGGCTTCTCGTCCAGCGAGGCGATGGTGGTGCGCACGGCGACCACCTCGACGCCGCGCCGGGTGTCGGCGCGCAGCGCCTCGGCGGCGCCGGTGCCGAGCTCGGCCTCGGCCTGCTCGGCGGTGAGCCGGACGGTCCCGGCGGGGCCGGGCTCGGCGGTCAGGACGGGGGCGGGGAACCAGGTGTCGAGGATGGTTCCGTCGGCGGCGATGGTGGCCAGGCCGGCGGCGACGGCACCGTTCGGGAGCGTGGTGGATTCAGCAGTCACATCGTGCACGTTAACCAATGAGGGGGTCGGGCGCCGAAAACGCCCACCGTCCGGACACCCCCGGTGCGGGGCCGCGGCGAGCGGCCGTGGGCTGGGAAAACGGGGTGCCGACGGGTTCACCGCTCGGCAATACTCGGGCAGGTGTTCATGTCGATTTCCACCACCGGCAGCGCCGAGAGTCCGGCAACGGATCTCGGGTTCCTGCTGCACAAGCACCCCGGCAAGGTCCAGCGGTTCACGACGTCGCACGGCGAGGCCCACGTCTTCTACCCGGAGGCGGGGGACGAGCTCTGCACGGCGGCGCTGCTGCTGGACGTCGATCCGATCGCGCTGGTCCGCAAGGGCCGTGGCAAGGGCCGCGGCGGTTCGCCGGACTTCGCGCTCGCCCAGTACGTCAACGACCGGCCCTACGCCGCGTCCTCGCTGCTCGCGGTGGCGCTGCGGACGGTGTTCCGGTCGGCGATGAAGGGCGTGTGCCAGGCCCGCCCCGATCTGCCCGAGCTGGTGCGTCCGCTGCGCATCGCGCTGCCCGCGGTGCCCGCGAACGGCGCGGGCGAGGGCGGCGGCCCGGCGATGGTGGTCCGGCTGTTCGAGCCGCTGGGCTGGCGGGTCGAGGCGACGGCCGTCCCGCTGGACGAGACGTTCCCGGAGTGGGGCGAGTCCCGGTACGTGCGGATCGAGCTGGCCTCGGAGTCCGTGCGCCTGTCCGACGCGCTGCACCAGCTGTACGTGCTGCTGCCGGTGCTGGACGGTGCCAAGCACTACTGGGTGGCCCCCGACGAGGTGGACAAGCTCTTGGCCGCGGGGGAGGGCTGGCTGGCCGATCACCCGGAGCGGGCCCTGATCACCCGCCGCTACCTGTCCCGGCGCTGGTCGCTGACCAGGGCGGCGATGGAGCGCCTGGAGCTCGCCCGTCTCGCGGAGGCGGACGACCGCGAGGTCGAGGAGATCGACAACGCGGTCGACGACCGGCCCGACGAGACCGACCAGGAGACCGCGAGCGCCCCCTCCGACACCGAGCCCGCGACCGAGAAGGCCGAGAAGGCCGAGAAGGCCGAGAAGACCGAGAAGACCGAGAAGCAGCCGTCCCTCGCCGAGCAGCGCCGCGCCGCGATCCTGGCCGCCCTGCGCGAGACCGGCGCGACGAAGGTCGCCGACCTCGGCTGCGGCCAGGGCGAGCTGATCGGCGCGCTGCTGAAGGACGCCCGGTTCACCGGGATCCTCGGCGTGGACGTGTCCGTGCGGGCGCTGCACGTGGCGTCCCGCAAGCTGCGCCTGGACCGGCTGCCGGAGCGGCAGGCGGCCCGGGTGACGCTCGCGCAGGGCGCGCTGACGTACACGGACGCGCGGCTGAAGGGGTTCGACGCGGCGGTGCTGTGCGAGGTGATCGAGCACCTGGACCTGCCCCGCCTGCCCGCGCTGGAGTACGCGGTGTTCGGCTCCGCCCGGCCGGGCGCGGTCGTCGTGACCACGCCGAACGCCGAGTACAACGTGCGCTGGGAGAGCCTGCCGGCGGGCACCGTCCGGCACGCCGACCACCGTTTCGAGTGGTCGCGGGCCGAGTTCCGGGCCTGGGCGGAGCGGGTGGCCTCGGCGTACGGCTACGGCGTGGAGCTACGGCCGGTCGGCCCGGAGGACCCGGAGGTCGGCGCGCCGACGCAGCTCGCCCTGTTCCGCCTCGCCGAGAGCAGCACCGAGAACACCACCAAGAGCAGCACCGAGACCACCACGACGCCCGAGGGAGGCGATCTCCGATGACCGACGAAGCAGCAACCCCGACGCCCGGCACACCGCTCGAAGCGGCCCTCGCCGCGCCCGCCGAAGCGCCCCTCGCAGCGCCCACCGCCCCGGCCGCCCCGCGCCGCCTCCCCGTCACCGACGTCTCCCTGGTCGTCCTGATCGGCACCAGCGGCTCCGGCAAGTCCACCTTCGCCCGCCGCCACTTCCTGCCCACCCAGGTCGTCTCGTCCGACTTCTGCCGCGGCCTGGTCGCCGACGACGAGAACGACCAGTCGGCCTCCGCCGAGGCCTTCGACGTCCTGCACTACATCGTCGGCAAGCGCCTCGCCGCCGGCCGCCTGACGGTCGTGGACGCGACCAACGTCCAGCCCGAGGCGCGCCGCCAGCTGGTGAAGATCGCGCGCGACCACGACGTGCTGCCGATCGCGATCGTCCTGGACGTCCCGCCCGGTGTCTGCGCGGAGCGCAACCGCACCCGCCCGGACCGCCAGCTGCCGCCCCACGTCATCCCCCGCCAGAACCGCGAACTGCGGCGCTCCCTGCACGGGTTGGAGCGCGAGGGCTTCCGCAAGGTGCACATCCTGCGCGGTGAGGCGGAGGTGGCGGCGGCCGAGATCGAGTCGGAGAAGCGCTACAACGACCTGCGCCACCTCACCGGACCGTTCGACGTCGTCGGTGACATCCACGGCTGCCGCTCGGAGCTGGAGACCCTGCTCACTCGCCTCGGCTACGTCCTCAGCCGGGACGCCGAGGGCCGCCCGGTGGACGCCGAGCACCCGGCCGGCCGTACCGCCGTCTTCGTCGGCGACCTGGTCGACCGCGGCCCGGACACCCCTGGCGTGCTGCGCCTGGTGATGGGCATGGTGGCGGCCGGCCACGCGCTGTGCGTGCCGGGCAACCACGAGAACAAGCTGGGCCGCGCGATGGACGGCAAGAAGGTCACCGTCTCGCACGGTCTCCAGGAGTCGCTCGACCAGCTGGCGGGCGAGAGCGAGGAGTTCAAGGCCGAGGTGCGCGCGTTCATGCGCGGCCTGGTCAGCCACTACCTGCTGGACGGCGGCGCGCTGGTGGTGTGCCACGCCGGTCTGCCGGAGAAGTACCACGGCCGGGCTTCCGGCCGGGTGCGTTCGCACGCGCTGTACGGGGAGACGACGGGCGAGACCGACGAGTACGGCCTGCCGGTGCGCTACCCGTGGGCGGAGGAGTACCGCGGCCGGGCGCTGGTGGTCTACGGCCACACGCCGGTGCCGACGGCGAGCTTCGTCAACAACACCATCTGCCTGGACACCGGCTGCGTGTTCGGCGGCAGCCTGACGGCGCTGCGCTACCCGGAGCGCGAGCTGGTGAGCGTGGCGGCCGAGCGCGAGTGGTACGCGCCGGTGCGCCCGATGGTCACCGACGCGCCGGGCGCGCGGGAGGGCCGTCCGCTGGACCTCGCCGACGTGGCGGGCCGGCGGATCGTCGAGACCGCGCTGCACGGGCGGGTCGCCGTCCGGGAGGAGAACGCGGCGGCGGCGCTGGAGGTGATGAGCCGCTTCGCGCTGGACCCGCGGCTGCTCGCCTACCTGCCGCCGACGATGGCCCCGACGGCCACCTCCCGTCGGGAGGGCTTCCTGGAGCACCCCGACGAGGCGTTCGCCGCCTACCGGGCGGACGGCGTCCGGCAGGTCGTGTGCGAGGAGAAGCACATGGGCTCGCGCGCGGTGGTGCTGGTGGCCAGGGACGACGCGGCGCTGGAGAAGCGTTTCGGCGTGGCCGGCCCTGGCGCGATCTGGACCAGGACGGGCCGCGCGTTCCTCGCCGACGACGCGCTGACGGCCGCCGTGCTCGGCCGGGTCAGGGCCGCCGCCGAGCGCTCCGGGCTGTTCGAGGAGCTGGGCACCGGCTGGCTGCTGCTGGACGCCGAGCTGATGCCGTGGTCGCTGAAGGCCGTCGAGCTGCTGCGCCGCCAGTACGCGGCGGTCGGCGCGGCGGCGGGCGCCGCCCTGCCGGTGGTGCTGTCGGCGCTGGAGCGGGCGGCCGGGCGCGGCCTGGACGTCGATGGGCTGACGGCCCGCCAGCGGCAGCGCGCCGCCGACGCGGGGGCGTTCACCGAGGCGTACCGGCGCTACTGCTGGCCGACCGAGGGCCTGTCGGGCGTCCGGCTCGCGCCGTTCCAGGTGCTGGCCGCCGAGGGGGCGAACCTCGCGGTGCGCCCGCACGACGAGCACCTCGCCTGGATCGACCGCCTGGCCGACGCGGACGCTCTCCTGGCGGACGCGAACAAGGCAGCGGACGCCGATGGCTCCGCCGCGCCGCTGCTGCACCGCACCGGACGGCTCGTGGTGGACACCGCCGACGAGGCGTCGGTGGCGGCGGGCGTCGCCTGGTGGGAGGAGCTGACCGGGGCCGGCGGAGAGGGCATGGTGGTCAAGCCGCTGGACTCGCTGGTGCGGGCGCAGCGCGGCGAGGGCCGTCCGGGCGGGCTGGTCCAGCCGGGGGTCAAGGTGCGCGGCCGGGAGTACCTGCGGATCATCTACGGCCCGGACTACACCGAGCACCTGGACCGGCTGCGCGAGCGCGCGCTCGGCCACAAGCGCTCGCTGGCGCTGCGCGAGTACGCGCTGGGCCTGGAGGCGCTGGACCGGCTGGCGGCCGGCGAGCCGCTGTGGCGGGTGCACGAGGCGGTGTTCGCGGTGCTCGCGCTGGAGTCGGAGCCGGTCGACCCGAGGCTGTGACGGGTTGAGAATCGAGGGGGAGTCCGACCGGGCTCCCCCTCGGTGCTTCCGTCTCGGCGCGTCCATCTCAGCGCTTCCGCGCAGTTCAACGCGCTGTTCACTGCACTGTTCGCCGCGCTGCTCGCCGCACTGTTCACCCCCACTCTGCATATAAATTCCACTCGTCGTATACACTTGCCGCTTTCCCGTTCCTCCCGTCACCCCAGGAGCCCGGCATGGCCTTCAACCTCCGGAACAGGCACTTCCTCAAGGAGCTCGACTTCACTCCCCAGGAGTTCCGCTTCCTGGTGGACCTCGCGGCCCAGCTGAAGGCGGCGAAGTACGCGGGCACCGAGCAGCCCCGGCTGCGCGGCAAGAACATCGCGCTGATCTTCGAGAAGACCTCCACCCGGACCCGCTGTGCCTTCGAGGTCGCCGCGCACGACCAGGGCGCGAGCACCACCTACCTGGACCCGTCCGGTTCGCAGATCGGCCACAAGGAGTCCATCAGGGACACCGCCCGGGTGCTGGGCCGGATGTTCGACGGCATCGAGTACCGGGGCCACGGCCAGGAGGTCGTCGAGGAGCTCGCCGCGCACGCGGGCGTGCCGGTGTGGAACGGCCTGACCGACGAGTGGCACCCCACCCAGATGCTGGCCGACGTGCTCACCATGACCGAGCACACCGCCAAGCCGCTGACCGGGATCGCCTTCGCCTACCTGGGCGACGCCCGCTCCAACATGGGCAACTCGCTGCTGGTCACCGGCGCCCTGCTCGGCATGGACGTGCGGATCGTCGCGCCGCGCGCGGTCTGGCCGGCCGAGGACGTCCGGAAGGCGGCGCACGCGCTGGCCGAGAGCACCGGCGCCCGGATCACCCTCACCGAGGACGTGGCCGAGGGCGTGGCCGGCGCCGACTTCCTCTACACCGACGTCTGGGTCTCGATGGGCGAGCCCAAGGAGGTGTGGGCGGAGCGGATCGAGCTGCTCAAGCCGTACCAGGTGTCGATGGACACCGTCCGGGCCACCGGCAACCCGGACGTCAAGTTCCTGCACTGCCTGCCCGCCTTCCACGACCTCGGCACCGAGGTCGGGCGGCAGATGCACGAGGCCACCGGGATGACCGAGCTGGAGTGCACCGACGAGCTGTTCGAGTCGGCGCACTCCATCGTGTTCGACCAGGCGGAGAACCGGCTGCACACCATCAAGGCGGTCCTGGTCGCCACCCTCGGGTCCTGAGGGCCGGGCGCTACCGGTCCAGCTTGATGCAGCCCACCCGGTCGGCCGCCGCGTGCGGGCCGGCCGGTGTGCCCGCGTGCAGTACCAGCGAGCGCGCCTGGCCCGGCCGCGCCTGCCACTGCACCTCGGCCGCGGCGCTGCCGCGGCCGTCGTCGTCGGTGCGCAGCACGAGCCGCAGCTCGTTGCGGTCGTTGGCGTAGGCCGGGTCGGTGGAGGGCTGCACCGGGTCGACGACGTTCTGGTAGTGCGGCCCGGACGAGGCCGGGTCGGCCCCGCATGTCCCGGTGTGCAGGTGCACCGGGAACTGGTGCCGGGGCGCGAGCCCGGCGACGGTCAGGGTGAGCACCGTCCGCCCGGGATCGGAGCGGTCGGTGACGACGGTGACGTGCGAGCCGTACGGCACGAGGTCGGTCGCGTAGCTGATGGCGACGGGCGGGACGAAGGCCGACGCCGGGTTGAAGTCGGCCTCGATGAGGGACACCGGCGCGACGGCGGGTGCGAGCAGGGCGAGCGGCAGCAGGGCGGAGGCGAACGGCAGGGGCATCGGCGGGCCTTCCACGGGCAGGGCGACGGTCACCGTGCTCAACGCGGCCGGGCCGCCCGGGACACCCCGGGCCGGGCCGCCGCCC
>NZ_JBFBDY010000323.1:0-7273 GCF_040683475.1 Kitasatospora sp. NPDC093558
CCGGTAGACCCGGGTGATCGGGGTCAGCTCGGCGTACCGCTTGGCCAGCTTGCGGGCGTTGGCCTGGTCGGCGTGGACGGCCGCCGTCCGGTGAACGACTGTCGCCGTGAGGGTGTGACTACGCGGAGGCCGAGGTCTTGATCTCGATGGCCGCCTTGACCAGGCCCGCGAACAGCGGGTGCGGGCGGGTCGGACGGGACTTCAGCTCCGGGTGGGCCTGGGTGGCCACCAGGTACGGGTGCACCTCGCGCGGGTACTCGACGTACTCGACCAGGTCGCCCTTGGGCGAGAGGCCGGAGAACTGCAGGCCGGTCTTCTCCAGGTCCGCGCGGTAGGCGTTGTTGACCTCGTAGCGGTGGCGGTGGCGCTCCTCGACGTACTGCTCGCCGCCGTAGACCTCGCGGACGATCGAGCCCTCGGCGAGCTTCGCCGGGTAGAGGCCGAGGCGCATGGTGCCGCCCAGGTCGCCCTTGCCGTCGACGATCGCCAGCTGCTCGGCCATGGTGGAGACGACCGGGTGCTTGGCGGCGGCGTCGAACTCGGTGGAGTTGGCCTCCGGCAGGCCGGCCAGGTTGCGGGCCGCCTCGATGACGACGCACTGCAGGCCCAGGCACAGGCCCAGCAGCGGGACCTTGTTCTCGCGGGCGAAGGTGATGGCGCCGACCTTGCCGTTGACGCCGCGGTCGCCGAAGCCGCCGGGGATGCAGACCGCGTCCACGTCGCCGAGCTGCTCGCGGGCGCCCTCGGGCGTCTCGCAGTCGTCCGAGGTGACCCACTTGATCTCGACCCGGGCGTTGTTGGCGAAGCCGCCGGCGCGCAGCGCCTCGGTCACCGACAGGTAGGCGTCCGGGAGGTCGATGTACTTGCCGACCAGGGCGACCTTGACGATGTGCTGCGGCTCGTGGACGCGGCGCAGCAGGTCGTCCCAGGTGGTCCAGTCCACGTCGCGGAACGGCAGGTCGAGCCGGCGCACCACGTAGGCGTCCAGGCCCTCGCCGTGCAGGACCTTGGGGATGTCGTAGATCGACTTGGCGTCGATGGCCGCGACCACGGCCTCCTCGTCCACGTCGCACATCAGCGAGATCTTGCGCTTGATGGCCTGCGGGACCTCGCGGTCGGCGCGCAGCACGATCGCGTCGGGCTGGATGCCGATGTTGCGCAGCGCGGCGACGGAGTGCTGGGTCGGCTTGGTCTTGAGCTCGCCCGAGGGGCCGATGTACGGCAGCAGGGAGACATGCACGAAGAACACGTTGTCCCGGCCGACCTCGTGGCGGACCTGGCGGACGGCCTCCAGGAACGGCAGCGACTCGATGTCGCCGACGGTGCCGCCGACCTCGGTGATCACGACGTCGACGTCCTCGGTCGCCATCCGGCGGATCCGGGACTTGATCTCGTTGGTGATGTGCGGGATGACCTGGACGGTGTCGCCCAGGTACTCGCCGCGCCGCTCCTTGGCGATCACGGTGGAGTAGACCTGGCCGGTGGTCACGTTGGCCGAGCCGTGCAGGTTGGTGTCCAGGAACCGCTCGTAGTGGCCGATGTCCAGGTCGGTCTCGGCGCCGTCGTCGGTGACGAAGACCTCACCGTGCTGGAACGGGTTCATGGTGCCCGGGTCCACGTTGAGGTACGGGTCGAGCTTCTGCATCGTGACGCGCAGTCCGCGAGCCTTGAGCAGGGCGCCGAGGCTGGAGGCGGTGAGCCCCTTGCCGAGTGAAGAGGCGACACCCCCGGTGACGAAGAGGTGCTTGGTCGTCACGGCGCGGCCGTTCGCTGCCTTGCCGGAATGGGGCTGTGCCAAGAGGGGGCTCCCGTGGGTCGCGAGTCGAAAGTGACGTGGGTGGGGGCTCACCGGCTCGCCGGGCGACGGGGAGTGCGGTGTGAGGCACGGCACTCGATGGGTCGTCGGTTCGGCTGGTCCGGGGCGTTTGATCCCACCGGTCCACGGGATACCAGGGTATCAGTGACCCGACCCGGACGCCTTCCGGGCCCGCTCGCGGCACCGCCGCGGCGCACGCGGGGCGCACCACCGGCGCACCGTACGGCGCACCCGTCACACCGGTCGCGCCACCGCCGGACCGGGCCACGGCGGCACTCCCCGACCGGGCCATGACGCCCCCTCCTTGCGGACCAGCCGGAACTGATCCGTCCGGACCATCCTTCGCGCCGCCCCCGCGATGCACGGCATTTCCCCCGAATTGTGGCGCCACACGGGGCAGCGTCCGCGTGCTTCGCCCCTTTCGTCCGTCGTAAGCTGCACGGACGCATCGCGAACAGCACGAGCACGCGGAGGGCGTGGGAGGGTCAGGACACTCCCGGTCCCCGATGCGCGACCGGACCTCCTCGTAATCCAGCTCCTCCCCGCCCACCCCAGGGGCTCCACCGAGCCCCGCGCGGACACTCCAGCAAGGCCCGCCACCACCCCTCGGCGGGCCGGACGTCCCGGGGTGGCTCTCCGGCCCCGCAGACCGCTCGCTCCCCTCGGATCGCCGATGCGTCGTGACCACATTGCGAACTGGAGATCCACGTGGCCGGCCGTATCGAGGACTACGCACTCATCGGGGACATGCAGACCGCAGCCCTCGTCAGCAGGGACGGGGCGGTGGACTGGCTCTGCCTGCCCCGCTTCGACTCGCCGGCCGTGTTCGCCGGCCTGCTCGGCACCGATGAACACGGCTTCTGGCGGATCGGCCCGGCCGAAGCCGTCGTGACCGAGGTCCCCGCCCCCACGGCCGCCCCGGCCCCCGTCACCGCCGTGGCGACCGCCGGCCGGGCACGCATCGCCGACACCGCCGACCTGCGGGTCCCCCCGCCCACCGCCGCCGCCCCCGCCGTGCCCGCCGACCGGCGCCGCTACCGGGGCGACTCGCTCATCCTGGAGCAGGAGTGGGACTCCCAGGGCGGCACCGTCCGGGTGATCGACTTCATGCCCCCGCGCCCGCTGGCCGGCCGCGACGCCGTCCCCCAGGTGATCCGGATCGTCGAGGGCGTGGCCGGCACCGTCCGGATGCGCTCGGCGGTGCGGATGCGCTTCTCCTACGGCCGCATCGTGCCCTGGGTGCACCGCGTCGAGCAGGCCGACGGCGGCCACCGCACCGCCGCCGTCGCCGGGCCCGACTCGGTCTGGCTCGACGGCGAGGCCGAGACCTACGGGCGCAACCTCACCACCTACGCCGACTTCACCGTCCGGGCCGGCGAGCGGATCGCCTTCGCCCTCACCTGGCAGGCCTCCCACCTGGAGCCGCCGGCCGTCCCGGACGCCGAGGCGATGCTCGACGCCACCGCCGACTTCTGGCACGAGTGGGCCGAGCAGTGCACCTACCAGGGCCCCTACCGCGAGGCCGTCATCCGCTCGCTGATCACCCTCAAGGGCCTCACCTACGCCCCCACCGGCGGCATCGTCGCCGCCCCCACCACCTCCCTGCCCGAGGACATCGGCGGCGAGCGCAACTGGGACTACCGCTACACCTGGCTGCGCGACGCCGCCATCACCCTCTCCTCGCTCCTGCGCACCGGCTACCGCGACGAGGCCCGCGCCTGGCGCGAGTGGCTCCTGCGCGCCGTCGCCGGCGACCCGGAGAACCTCCAGATCATGTACGGCATCGCGGGCGAGCGCGAGCTCACCGAGTCCTCACTGGACTGGCTGCCCGGCTACGAGAACTCCCAGCCCGTACGGGTCGGCAACGGCGCGGCCGGCCAGCTCCAGCTCGACGTCTACGGCGAGGTCGTCGAGGCCCTGCACCTGGCCCACATGACCGGCCTGGTCCGCAACGACCACGCCCACCACCTCCAGCTGCGCCTGATCGACTACCTGGAGGACCACTGGCAGGCGCCGGACGAGGGCATCTGGGAGGTCCGCGGCCCGCGCCGGCACTTCGTCCACTCCAAGGTGATGGCCTGGGTCGCCGTCGACCGGACGATCAAGCTGCTGGAGCAGACCCCCGAGGACGCGCCCGGCGGCGACCACCTGGAGCGCTGGCGCGAGCTGCGCGACACCATCCACCGGGACGTGTGCGAGAAGGGCTACGACCCGGAGCGCAACACCTTCACCCAGTACTACGGCGGCCGCGAGCTGGACGCCTCGCTGCTGCTCATCCCCCAGGTCGGCTTCCTGCCGCCGGACGACAAGCGCGTGATCGGCACCATCGAGGCGATCCAGCGCGAACTGTCCACCGAGGACGGCTTCGTGCTGCGCTACCCCACCCACGACGATTCGAGCGGCGACCACATCGAGAACGTGGACGGCCTCTCCGGCCACGAGGGAGCGTTCCTCGCCTGCTCGTTCTGGCTGGCCGACGACCTCGCCATGATCGGCCGGGTCCAGGAGGCCCGCGAGCTGTTCGACAAGCTGCTCGGGCTGCGCAACGACCTCGGCCTGCTCGCCGAGGAGTGGGACCCGCGCGAGAAGCGCCAGGTCGGCAACTTCCCGCAGGCCTTCAGCCACGTCCCGCTGATCGACACCGCGCTGCGCCTGACCGCCTGCGGCGGCGCCTACCTGTCGGCCCAGCCCGACGGCCACGCCTCCGAGCGGGTCGAACAGGCCACCGTCTAGGCCCGCTGCACCAACTCGTCGTAGGTGCTCAGGACCTGGGCGACGGTGGCGGCCTCGTCCGGCCAGGTCTCGGCCTGCTGGTGGCCGGCCGCCACCAGCCGCTCCCGGCGCGGCGGGTCGGCCAGCAGTTCGCGCACGGCCCGGCCGACCGCGGCCGGGTCGCCGGCGGGGACCAGCACGGCCGCGTCGCCGACCAGTTCGGGGATCCCGCCGACGGCGGTGGCGACCACCGGCACGCCGGCCCGCATCGCCTCCTGGACGACCAGCGAGCGGGCCTCCCAGCGGCTGGAGACGACGACGACGTCGGCGGCCGACAGCAGGTCGGGCACATCGGTGCGGTAGCCGAGCAGCCGCACCGGCAACTTCTCCGCGGCGACCCGCTCGCGCAGCGCGCCCCCCTCCGGGCCGTCGCCGGCGAGCAGCAGCAGCGGCTCGGGGTCCAGGGCGGACAGCTCGCGGGTGGCGTCCAGCAGCAGTCCGAAGGCCTTCTGCGGGACGAGCCGGCCGACCGCCAGCAGCAGCGGCCGGTCCGGGCCCCCGCCGAGCAGTGCGGCCCGCGCCGCGGCCCGGTCGAGCCGGCCCTCGGGCATCGGCGGGGCGGCCACCGGGCCGAGCCGGGCGTCGGTGGCGCCCAGCTCGCGGGCCCGGGCGACGAGGTCGGAGGAGGCCCCGAGGACGAGGTCGGCGGCGCGCGCCACCCTGCGCTCCATGAGCCGCTGGAGGCGGCGCTCCATGCCGGTCGCCAGCAGCGCGTGGTGCGAGGTGACCACCAGGGGCGTCTCCGGGCGCAGGCCGGGGAAGCGGCCGGCGGTGCGCAGCGCGAGGTCGGACAGCAGCCCGGCGCGCAGGCCGTGGGCGTGCACCACGTCGGCGCCGGTGAAGGCGCGGCGCAGCTCGCCGATCGCGGTGGCGTCGCTGCGGGCGCCCGCGGTGGGGGTGATGTCGACGGTGTGGAACCGGGCGCCGGTGCGGGAGAAGCCGAACAGCGCGTCCGTGCCGGCCGGGGCGCACACCGTGACGCTGACCCCGTGCGCGACCAGGCCCTGGGCGAGGGAGCGCACATGGGCACCGATCCCGCCGGTGCTGGCGGCCAGGACGAGCACCACGTGCAGCTGACCCGGCTCGGGGGCGGCCGGGGTGACCCGGGCGGCGGAATGGTCCACGTCGTCTCGCATCCGACTCGATCAGGTTCGCGCGCCCCTGCGGGGGTTGCCCGCCGGCGGCGCTCGGGACTGGAAAGCCAGTGTCCAGCCGCCACCATGCCAGGTCGGCGGCCCTCTTGGACAGTCGGCGCCACCGGGGGCGCGTCGTCGTGCCACGAGGGCCGCCGGACCCGACGAAGGGGCCGGCTAGCGCTGGCGCGGGGCCCGGGCGGCGGCCAGCAGTTCCTCGGCGTGGGCGCGGCCCAGTTCGGAGTCCTCCAGGCCGGCCAGCATCCGGGAGAGTTCGCGCACCCGCTCCTCGTCGCTGAGCACCTTGACGCCGCTGCGCGTCACGGTGCCGTCGTTGGTCTTCTCCACGACGAGGTGCCGGTCCGCGAACGCGGCGACCTGCGGGAGGTGGGTGACGACCACGACCTGGGCGGACTCGGCCAGCTTGGCGAGCCGACGGCCGATCTCGACCGCGGCCTTGCCGCCGACGCCCGCGTCCACCTCGTCGAACAGGTAGGTGGGGACGGGGTCGGCGCCGGCGAAGACCACCTCGACGGCGAGCATCACGCGCGACAGCTCGCCGCCCGAGGCGCCCTTGGCGATCGGGCGGGGCTGGGCGCCGGGGTGCGGGGCGAGCAGCACCTCGACCTCGTCCACGCCGTGCGGGCCGTAGGCGACGGTCCGGCCGTCGACCTCGATCCCGGCGAGGTCGTCGACCTGGGAGATCGCGAAGGTCACCCGGGCGTGCGGCATGGCCAGTTCGGCGAGTTCGGCGGAGACGGCCTCGGCGAAGTGCCCGGCGGCGGCCCGCCGGGCGGCCGACACCTCGGCCGCGAGCTCGGCCAACTCGGCGCGCAGCGCGGTCTCCCGGGCGCCGAGCTCGTCGATCCGGTCGTCGTCGCCGTCGAGTTCGGCGAGCCGGACGGACCCGGCCTCGGCCCACGCGAGCACCTCGGCAAGGGTGTTCTCCTCGCCGCCGTACTTGCGCAGCAGCTGGGCCAGGGCGGCCCTGCGGTCCTCGACGGCGGCCAGGCGCACCGGGTCGGCGTCCAGGTCGTCCGCGTAGCCGGCCAGGTCGCCGGCCACGTCGGCGAGCAGGTAGCCGACCTCGTTGAGGCGGTCGGCCAGGGCGGCCAGCCGCTCGTCGTGGTGGCGCACGGCGTCCAGGGCGCGCCGGGCCTGGGCGAGCAGGGTGCCGGCGTCCAGCGCCTCCGGGTCGGCCGGGTCGCCGGCCAGGGCGGCGTGGGCGAGGGTCGCGGCGGAGGACAGCGCGTCGGCGTGGCCGAGGCGCTCGGCCTCGGCGGACAGCTCGGCGTCCTCGCCGGCCACCGGCTCGGCGGCGGCGATCTCGTCCAGCCCGAAGCGCAGCAGGTCGGCCTCCTGGGCGCGCTCGCGGGCCCGGGTGGTCAGCTCCTCCAGCGTGGCCGAGACCTCGCGCAGCACCCGGTAGGTCTCCCGGTAGCGCGCCAGCGGCCCGGCGACCGCCTCGCCCGCGTAGCGGTCCAGCGCGCCGCGCTGGCGGGCCGGGCGCAGCAGCCGCTGCTGGTCGGTCTGGCCGTGCACGGCGATCAGG
>NZ_JBFBDY010000324.1:0-7245 GCF_040683475.1 Kitasatospora sp. NPDC093558
GCGTTCGACGGCCCGCACGAACTCCTCGGCGGAGCGCGGCACTTCTGCGAGAGTGGACACGTTGAGAACCTCCCGGTCAGACGTCGAGCGTGACGCGGTACTCGGCGAGCCACGTGTTGAGGCTGAGCACCATCTCCACGTCCAGGCGGCAGATCCACGCCCACACGCCCGGCTGGCCGGACACCCGCGCCGGGTTCTCGGCGATCGCCAGCGCGGCGGGGACGTCGATCAGCGGCAGCACCGGCGCGGCCGGATCGGCGAGCACGTCGCGCAGCTGGCGGCAGAGTTCGGCGAGGTAGGCGCCGTCCTGGGTGACCGGGTAGGGGCTCTTCTGCCGGTCCAGGACCTTGCGCGGCAGCAGGTCGCCGGCGGCGGCGCGCAGCAGGCTCTTCTCCCGGCCGTCGTGGTTCTTCATCGACCAGGGGGTGTTGAAGACGTACTGGACGAACTCGTGGTCGCAGTACGGCACCCGCATCTCCAGCGCGGGCCCCATGCCGAGCCGGTCGCTGCGGTCGAGCAGCACCCCGAGCCAGCGGGTCAGGTGCAGGTGGATGACCTCGCGCATGCGGCGTTCGTGCTTCGCCTCCCCCTCCAGCACGGGCACTTCGGCGAGCGCCTCGCGGTAGCGCTGGGCCACGTAGCCGCGCAGGTCCAGCTTCCGCAGGAGGCCCTTGTCGATCAGGCCGAGCCCCAGGCCGGGGTGTTCGGCGTCGTAGACGTGCATGATGCCCATCCACGGGAAGGTATCGCTGTACACGACGTCCTCGTTGTGGACCCACGGGAAGCCGCCGAACACCTCGTCGGCGGTCTCGCCGGACAGCACCATCGTGGCCCGTTCGCGGACCGCCTTGGAGAGCAGGTACGCCGAGGCGTCCATGTCGCCGAACATCGACGGCATGTCCTGCGCGACGACGCACGCGCGCCGGACGTCCGGGTCGGCGAGCTCCTTGGTGCTCAGCGTGATCTGCTGGTGCACCGTGCCGGCGTACGTGGCCATCGCGTGCGCGTACGGCGCGTCCGAGGTGCCGCGCATCTCGTCGGACCGGAAGCCCTCGGCGCTGGTGAGCAGGAGGGAGAAGCTCTGCAGCGGCGGTTCGCCGTTCTCCTTGACCCACCGGGCGGCGAGCGCGGTGAGCACGCTGGAGTCGAGGCCGCCGGAGAGCAGCATGCCGCGCGGCACGTCGGCGACCAGCTGCCGGGCGACCACCTCCTCCAGCTTCTCCCGCACCCGGGTGACCGTGGTCGGCAGGTCGTCGGTGTGCGGGCGGGCCTCCAGCGCCCAGTACGTGCTCTGCGCCGAGCCCTTGCGGCCGAAGCGCAGCACGCTGCCGGGCAGGACCTCCTGCACGCCCGCGTAGATCGACACGCCCGGGGACTTCGTCTGCGCCAGCAGTTCGGCCATCCCCCCGGCGTCCACCCGGGCGTCCACGGCGGGGTGGGCGAGCAGCGCCTTGGCCTCGGAGCCGAAGGCGATCCCGTTCGGCAGCCGCTTGTACAGCAGGGGCTTGATGCCCATCTGGTCGCGGATCAGGAACAGTTCCTCGCGGCCGCTGTCCCAGATGCCGAACGCGAACATCCCGTTGAAGTGCGTGCCGCAGTCCGCGCCCCACTCCAGGTAGCCGCGCAGCACCACCTCGGTGTCGCACCGGGTCGTGAACCGGTGCCCCTTGGCCTCCAGTTCCGCGCGCAGCTCGCGGAAGTTGTAGATCTCGCCGTTGTACGTCACGGCGACGGCGGCGCGGCCGTTCTCCTCGGCGGCCATCGGCTGCCCGCCGCCGGGGATGTCGATGACGGCGTTGCGGGTGTGCCCGAAGCCCGCGTGCGGCGCGAACCACACCCCGTCACCGTCGGGCCCGCGGCAGGCCAGGCTGTCCGTCATCGCCCGCACCACCGTGCGCAGCGTGTCCGCGTCCTGCTCGAAGTCGACCCATCCGGCGATCCCGCACATTCAGCTCGCTCCTTCCGGCGACGCCTCCCGGCCATCCGGCCGGTCTCCGTCTCGCCACCACGACAGGCATGGTGACCGAGCGCGGTCGAGACCGTCTGAAGCCGCATCCCGGGTGCGGGCGGCCGGCACGAGGAGGCCGTCATGGCGGCCGTGCTCCGTCATGTGCCGTAGGCACGTACCGCCTTGCGTCTACCGCCGGTTCGGCGTGTGGGGCGGAGACGCCCAACTCGCCGCGTCCGGCCCGTACTCTGGCGCTCACCGATGTGAACACGTCGCGCTCAGAATGGGAGAGAACAGTGAAGTCGTTCATGGCAAGGGCACGTTGGCTGGGTGCGGCGGCAGTTGCCGGGCTGCTGGTGGCCACCGGCACCGGTACCGGGGTCGCGTCGGCGGAGCCGGCCGGCGAGCCCGTCGCGGGCGTGTCGCAGACCGTCCCGGTGGGGTACGCGGCTTCGACCACCGTCGTCATACCGGACGGCAGCAAGGCGTACGTCGCGGTCACCAACGACGACGACAACCACACCGGCGCGCTCAAGGCCGTCGACACCCGGACCGGTGCGATCACCGCCGAACTGACCCTCGATCCGGCCCCCAGCTCGTCCGTCGGCCCACTGGCCGTCAGCCCGGACGGCGCCCGGGTCTTCGCGGTCGTCGGGCAGAAGCGCCTGGTCACCGTCGACACCGGCAGCGACACCGTGCTCGCCGACGTCCCGCTGCCCGTCCAGCCGCACCCGGACACCTTCGTCGACGGTCCGATCAGCTCCCTCGTGGCCGGCCCGGACGGCGTCGGCGTCTACCTGGCCCAGGTCGGGCCGCAGTCGCGCTGGGGCGGCTCGGCCGGGCGCGTCCTCGCCTACTCCACCGCCACCGGCACCTTCACCGCCGCCCTCGCCCTCACCACCGACGCCGCGGGCTCCATCGTGCTGCACCCCAACGGCCGCGACGCCTACGTCACCACCGGCGCGGGGCTGGTCCACCTGAGCGCCAGGCCGACCTCGCTCAGCCTCGTCCGCACGTTCACCGCCGGCAGGGGCGCCTCCGGCAGCGCCGTCCTCAGCCCCGACGGCAGCACGCTGTACGGCATCGGCAGCTCGCAGAGCGACTACCTCGTCGACACCACCACCGACACCGTCACCTCGGGCTTCCGCTTCACGCAGGGGGACAACATCCGCTACCCGGCGATCAGTCGGGACGGCCGCCGGCTCTACCTCGTCCAGACCTCGGTGATCACCATCCCCCCGGGCACGCCCCTCCCGCCCGGCTACGCCTACCGCAGCTCGATCCTGTCCTACGACACCGTGGCCCGCACCCTCGTGCCCGCCGAGACCGTCACCCCGAACAGCGTCGAGCTCCCCGGCGGCCTGGCGCTCGGCCCGGACGGCCACACCTTCTACCTCAGCGGCAACAGCTATCCCGCCGGGCTCCAGGGCGGCCCCGTCTACCCGCCCGGCCTCCAGGGAACCCCTGTCGCCTGGCTCGACATCCTCCAGCGCTGACGCCCGGCCGGAGCTCGCCGCGCCTACCGCCCGGCCCCGCGCAGCAGGGCGGTCGCGCTCTGCTCGGCGAGTTCCTCGGCGTGCGCGGGGATCGGGGTTCCGGCGTGGAGGTGGCCGCGGACGATGGCGAGCGGCAGCCCGGCGATGGCGAGGGAGACCCGGTCGATGTCCAACGGCGTTGCCGCGCCGAGGCGTTCGGCCAGGCCGGCGACGGCCTCGCGCACCCGGCGGGTGCCCTCCTGCTCGCGGCGCAGGTACGCCTCGGGCCACTCGGCCTTGCCGAAGGCCGACACGCCGTACAGCAGCACGACGGCCCGCTCGCGCTCGGCCCGGCACCACGCGACCACCTGCCGGGCCACCGCCCCGGCCGCCACATGCGGTTCGGGGTGCGCGTCGAAGAGCGGCAGGCTCGCCGCCTGGAACTCCTCGACCGTGCGCAGCCACAACTCGGCCATCAGCGCGGCGCGTTGCGGGAAGCGGTGGTAGACGGAGCCGTTGGGCGCGCCGCTCTCCCGGGCGACGGCCGACATCGTGACGGCGGCGGGTCCTCCGGTGGCCGCGAGTCGCACGGCGGCGTCGAGGAGGGCGGATTCGTCGTAGCGGGGTGGCCTCGGCATGTAATGGAGAGTACTCTCCACATCAATTGGAGAGAACCATCCAAAACAAGGGGGGCCCAGGCCCATGGCCGTACTCAACATCCACGAACGCACCGTCCCGGCACCGGAAGAGACGGTCGGTGCGCTCCTCGACGGCCTCGCGGGCCCGGACGACCGCCTGTGGCCCGGACCGGCCTGGCCCCGGATGCGCTTCGACGGCCCGCTCGCCGTCGGCGCCTCCGGCGGCCACGGACCGGTCCGCTACACCGTCGTCGGGTACCAGCCGGGCCGCTGGGTGCGCTTCCGCTTCAACGGCCCGCGCGGCTTCGACGGCTTCCACGAGTTCACCGTCCAACCCGCCACCGAGAGCGGCAACGGCGGCGGCACCCTGCTGCGCCACACGATCGTCATGCGGGCACACGGCCCGGCCCGCGTCAGCTGGCCACTCGCCTTCCGGTGGCTGCACGACGCCCTGCTCGAAGACGCCCTCGACCGGGCCGTCCGGGCCTGCGGGGGCACCGTCGCCACCCCCGCCCGCTGGACCCCCTACGTCCGCCTCCTGCGCGCGTTGGTTCACCGCCGGCATTGAGACGTTTCGCGGTGGTGGCCCGCAAGTTCGGGCTCCGCGGGCGGTACTGACCGGCCGCGCCGCGCCCACTCGCCGACCGGGCCGACGCTACGCGCGTCTATCTGCGGGAACCTCTTCCGGACGGTTCGCGTCATGGACGTCGTGGAGCTTGCAACCGGAACCGGGGGGAGTGGTCGTTGATGGACTTCAAGGCGCGTGCGGGGAATTCGGTCAGCCGTCGGCGGGTGGCCCTCGCCGTGGGGGCCGTTGCCGTGGTGGCGACGGCGTGGGCTATTCCGTCGGTCACCGGGTCGCTCCACGGCTCCGGCCCGAACGCGAACGCCGTGCAGGAGCAGGGCGGCGGCCCGACCACCGACGGCCACAACAGCGACGGCAGTGCCAAGGGCAACGACGGCGGCACGCAGCAGCAGGGCGGCATACCCGACGGCATAGCCCACGCCTCCGAGGCCGGGGGCAACGCCGTCAACATCACCATCGACGACGGCCCCGACCCCACCTGGACCCCGAAGGTTCTCGACGTGCTCAAGCGGCACGGCGTGAAGGCGACGTTCTGCATGATCGGGCCGCAGGCCAAGGCCCACCCCGACCTCGTCAAGCAGGTCGTCGCGGCCGGCCACCGGCTGTGCGACCACACCGTGTCCCACGACACCACCATGGACAAGAAGCCCGTCGCCTACCAGGAGAAGGAGATCCTGGACGCGAAGAAGATGATCGACGAGGCCGCCGGGGGCAGCGCCCAGGTGCTCTACTACCGGGCCCCCGGCGGGTCGTTCACTCCCGACAGCCGCCGCATCGCCGCCGCGAACGGCATGCGCCCGCTCGGCTGGAACATCGACTCGAAGGACTTCAACAAGCCGGGCACCGCCGCGATCGTCGGCACGGTCAAGAAGGAGATCGGCAACGGCCCGACCATCCTGTTCCACGACGGCGGCGGCGACCGCCAGCAGACCGTCGAGGCCCTCGACCAGGTGCTCACCTGGCTGAAGGCGCAGGGCCGCCCCACCGGCTTCCCGGTCCAGAGCACCCCGTGACCGGCCACGCCCCGCGGCCCAGCAGGTCGAGGACGAGGGCGGCGATGTTCCACGCGTCGTCCTCGCCGCGGTGATGGCGCCCTTCGAGCGGCAGTCCGGCGATCCGTAGGGCCTCGGCCATGCCGGGCTTCTTCCGCAGCCCGTAGGCCTCGGTGAACACGGCCTTGGCGTTGGTGTGGGTGCGCTCCGTCGGATGGCCGAACGGGTAGGCCACCCCGTCGGCCCGGCTCTGCCGGGCGAACTGCCGGCGGTCGTACTCGCCCCAACTCGCCCACGGGCGCCACCCCGCCTCGTGCTCCTCGACGAGGATCCGGCACGCTTCGGCGAAGGTGACGCCCCGGTCCACCTCGGCCTGCGTCAGTCCGGTCAGTTCGGTGCAGAACTCGCTCACCGCCGAGCGGACGGGGCGCACCACGACCCGGTGCCGGGAGACGCGGCGCGCCGCCGCCACGTCCACGACAGTGAGGCCGATCTCGATGATCTCGTTCACCGAGCCGGGCGGCGGCTGCCCGTCCCAGCAGGTGGCTTCGACATCGATGACGTTCAGCAGGGAGGGTTCGTGGCGCATGGGCCCGAGGGTAGGGACGTGCCCCGGGTGCCCGCACCTCGATTTCCGCAGGCCGTACGGGCCCGGTGAGCGGCGGGTCCGTGGATCTTAGGATCTCCGGCATGACAACACGACTCGTGCAGATCAACATGAAGGCCCTGGACGACACCGCGCTCGGCCGCTTCTGGGCGGAGGCGCTCGGCTGGGGCGTCGACAGCGAGGCACCGGGGGTGACCAACCTCGAACCCGTGGGCTTCTCCTACCCCGACCCCACGGCCATCTGCATCGACCTCATCGCCCGCCCGGAGCCCAAGACGGTGAAGAACCGGGTGCACCTCGATCTGGCCACCACCTCGGCCGCCCAGCAGGCGGAACTGGTCGCACGCCTCGAGGACCTCGGTGCCACGCTCGCCGACGTGGGCCAGGGCGACGTCCCCTGGACCGTCATGGCCGACCCGGAGGGCAACGAGTTCTGCGTCCTCGAGCCCCGCCCGGTCTACGGGGACACCGGTCCGGTCGCCGCGGTGGTGGTCGACTGCACCGACCCGCGCGCGATGGCCCGGTTCTGGGGCGAGGCGACGGACTGGACGGTGCACGAGGTCACCGACGACTTCGCGACCATGCGCTCCGCCCAAGGCGTCGGGCCCTACCTGGAGTTCGTCCGCACCCCCGACACCAAGACGGTGTGGAACCGCGTCCACCTCGACGTCCGCCCCTACCCCGGCGACGACCTCGCGGCCGAGGAGGCCCGCCTGCGCGCCCTGGGCGCCACCGACCCCGGCATCGACCAGTCGGACATTTCGTGGAGGGTACTGGTCGACCCGGAGGGCAACGAGTTCTGCCTCCTCGCCCCTCGCTGACGGGCGCTGCGACCGCGCAGGGTCATACCCCGCGCCCGGGCGGTTGTGCTGTGCCATCATCAACCCATGGCTGAGACAGTGGAGTTGAAACTCTCCGACGGCACCGGCGTGGTGGTGGAGCTCTCCCCCGCCCCGGCCGCGCACCCCGTGGAGCTGCCGCCGGGCGCGGCCGACCTGC
>NZ_JBFBDY010000325.1:0-7175 GCF_040683475.1 Kitasatospora sp. NPDC093558
CGGGCCCGGGTCGCGGCGCTCGGGCTGCCGCCCGCCCTCGCGGACGCCGCCGGACCGCTCGCCCCCGCCGCGCCGGAGGCGAGCCTGGAGGTGATCGACGCGCAGTACGGCGGGATCCTGGCCGACTCGGCGAGCGTGCTCGTCGTCTGCCGCCAGTGGACGCGGCAGCCGGACGGCTCGGTCGCGCAGGGCGGCGTCACGGTGGACGTCCGGCTGAGCCGCGCCGAGCCGCGCTGGACCGTCACCGAACTGCACCCGGGCGTGCCCGGCCCGCCCGCCGAGCCGCCGCCCGCACTGCTGGCGAAGGTCCTGGCCCAGCCGCGGATCGAACTGCCGCCCGGGGCGCTGGCCGATCTGCGCAGCGGCAACGTTCACGACAGCGTCATGAACGCGATGCTGGCCCTGGCCGGCACCTACGCGCTGACGGTCAGCGTCGTGCGCACCGGCCACCCGCTGGACGTCTTCGGTACGACCCGGCCCAGCGACCATCCGCTGGGCCGGGCCTTCGACGTCTGGCGGATCGACGGCCACCCGGTGGTGGACCCGGCGACGCCGCGGCAGCTGGTCGAGTCCTTCATGCGGGACGCGGCCGCCGCCGGTTCGTACAACGTGGGCGGGCCGGTCGCGATCCCGGGGGCCGGCAACCAGTTCTTCACCGACGACACCCACCACGACCACGTCCACGTCGGGTTCACCACCTGAGCGACGGGCGTCAGTTGACCTTGACCGCGCTCCAGGCCGCCGCGACGGTCTTGTACTCGGGGCTGTTGAGCCCGTACAGGTCGCTCGCGGCGTTCAGCGAGGCCGTGCGGGCGCCCTTGTAGTTGGTGGTCGAGGTCATGTAGACGGTGAGCGCGCGGTACCAGATCCTGGCGATCTTCTGGTTGCCGACGCCGGTCACCTTGGAGCCGTTGCAGGTCGGGCTGTTGTAGGTGACGCCGTTGATGGTCTTGCTGCCGCTGCCCTCGCTGGCCAGGTAGAACCAGTGGTTGCCGACGCCCGAGGAGTAGTGGACGTTGAGCTTGCCGACGGTGGCGCTCCAGCAGTCCGCCGACTTGCCGTCCAGCGAGGGCTTGTCGAAGCGGCGCAGCCACGGCGGGGTGGACTGATCGCTGAACAGGTAGTCGGGGGTGTCGAACTTGTTGTTGGCGAACCACTCCACCATCGTGCCGAAGATGTCGCTGGTGGACTCGTTGAGGCCGCCGGACTCGCCGCTGTAGCGGAGGTTGGCGGTGGCGCTGGTGACGCCGTGGGTCATCTCGTGGCCCATGGTGTCGAGGTCGACCTGCTCGGGGTCGGTGCTGCCGTTGCCGTCGCCGGTCATCATGCAGAAGCAGTCGTCGGACCACTGGGCGTTGTCCCAGTTGGTGCCGACGTGGACGAACACGGTGGCGCCCTTGCCGTCGTTCTTGATGCCGTTCCGGCCGAAGGTCTTCTTGTAGTAGTCGTACGTCCAGGCGGTGTTGGCGTGGGCGTCGACGGCCGCCGTGGAGCGGTCGGTGGAGAACTTCTTGCCGTCGCCCCAGACGTTGGTGGTGCTGGTGAACGGCGTGCCGGAGGCGGCGGTGATCGTGTCGGCGGCGGCGTTGTGGGCGTCCTTGGTGACGTGGCCGCGCACGGGGTCCGTCAGGGTGTAGCCGCCGGCGGCCGGGGTGGTGTCGACGGTGACGTCGCCGGTGTACTCGGAGTGGCCGGTGCCGGAGGCCTGGTGCTCCTTGTCGTAGGCCTCGATCTCGTCGCCGGTGGTGGCGTCGGTGACGACGATCCGTCCGGCGGGCTGGCCGTGCTCGCCGGTGCCGGCGACGGTGGTGCGCCAGGCGAGGCGGGGCGTGCCGTCGGCGGCCCAGACGACCAACTCCGGGGTGCTGACGGCGTCGTGGACGCCCGGGGCCGAGGCGATCGCCTTGCCGGCGGTGGTCTGCGGGGCCACGGCGGGGGAGGTGGAGGTCACGGCCGGGTCGTGGGCGGCGGCGCGGGTGGAGTCCTTGAGGCGGCCGCGGGCGTCCTGGTGGACGACGAGGTCGCCGCCGACGACGGGCAGGCCCTGGTAGGTGCGGTCGAAGCGGACGTGTGACGAGCCGTCGTCGTCCAGGACGACGTCCTTGAGCACGAGGTCCTGGCCGTCGCCGAACCCGAACACCCCGGCGTTGCGGGCCACGTTGGCCCGGGCCTGGGCGATCGCGGCGTCCCGTCCGGCGGGGGCGGCGGAGGCCGTGGCGGCGGGGACGGTGACGGCGACGAGGGCGGCGATGACGGTCGTGGCGCCGGCTATGCGGGCACGGCGGGACGCCGACGGGGAAGTGGGGCTCACGCTGACTCCAGTGGGGTGGTGACAGGGAAACGGGCGGTGAAGCACGGGGGAAGTGCCGTCTGCGAACAGCTGTGACCGAGATTGACGGTGATCGGTCATGGAGAGCCAGTGGAATAGTCATATCTTTGCCAAGTTGTGTCCTGCACAAATCAATACCGATCGGATCCGGCCAGTGGTGAAGATCCAGCATGTGAACGGAACATGACGGTCCATTCGGGGCGCTTGTACTGTGCGCGCATGACACCGCCCACCCCCCTGGTTCGCACCAAGGGCGTCGACGTCGTCCGCGACGGCCGCCACCTCCTGCGCGGGATCTCCCTGACGATCCGGCCCGGCGAGCACTGGGCACTGCTCGGCCCCAACGGCGCCGGGAAGTCCACGCTGCTCGCCCTCCTCGGAGCGGTCTCCCACCCCACCCGGGGCGAGGTGGACGTGCTCGGCCGCCGGCTCGGACGGGTCGACATCCGCGAACTGCGCGCCCACCTCGGGCACGTCAACCCGCGTCACCCGCTGCGCTCGCCGCTGACGGTGCGGGAGGTGGTGCTCACCGGGGCCACCAACACCATCGAGCCGGAGTGGCACCGCAAGCCCGCCCCCGGGGCGGTCGAGCGCGCCGAGCTCCTGATCGAGACCCTCGGGATGACGGCCATGGCCGAGGCGCCGTGGACGACGCTCTCCCAGGGCGAGCGCGGCCGGGCCCTGATCGCCCGTGCGCTGATGCCGAGCCCCCGGCTGCTCCTGCTCGACGAACCGGCCACCGGGCTCGACCTGACCGCCCGCGAGCTGCTGCTCGACAGCCTCGACCTGCTGCGCCACCAGCACCCCGAGCTCGCCAGCGTGCTGGTCACCCACCACCTGGAGGAGCTGCCGGAGAGCACGACGCACGCCCTGCTGCTGCGCGAGGGCGAATGCGTGGCGGCCGGACCGGTCGACGAGGTGATGACGACCGACCTGATCAGCGCGACCTTCGGCCACCCGATCCGGATCACCCGCCACGAGGGCCGCTGGACCGCCCGCACCGCCGCCCGCCGCACCCCTGGTCGCTGAGCGCACCCCTGGCCGCTGACGAAGGAAGGGGGTGGGTATCGCCGGTAAGGAAATCTTACGTAAGGTATGCCTTAGCTAATCAGGAGGTGCCGGCCCGGTCGGCGTCCTTCCACGCCCTGGCACACCCATGCCCTTTTCCGTTGGAGCCGTCATGCCCGCCCGTCGTCGTACGACCGCAGCCGCGCTGCTCACCCTCGCCGTCGCGACCGCCACGCTGGCCGGCTGCGCGGACAAGAAGGACGACAAGGCCGGCGGCGCCGACGCGGTGAAGATCAACGCCACCGACTCCGCGTGCGAGGTCTCGAAGACCGCCTTCCCGGCCGGCCACGTCGTCCTGGACATCAGCAACAAGGGCTCCAAGACCACCGAGGTCTACGTCTACGCCGAGGGCGACAAGATCGTCACCGAGCGCGAGAACATCGGCCCCGGCACCAAGGCGACCATCAACGCCGAGATCAAGGCCGGCTCGTACGAGATCGCCTGCAAGCCCGGCATGGTCGGCGACGGCATCCGGCAGAAGATCACGGTGACCGGCGAGGGCGGCGCCACCGCCTCCGCCGACCCGCGCCTGGCCGCCGCCGTCGACGCGTACCGCGCGTACGCCCAGGAGCAGGCCGACGCCACCATCCCGGCCGTCGAGGCCTTCGCCGCCGCGATCAAGGCGGGCGACGTGGAGAAGGCCAAGTCCCTCTACGCCCCCTCGCGCACCGGCTGGGAGCGCACCGAGCCGGTCGCCGAGAGCTTCGGCGACGTCGACCCGAAGACCGACACCCGCGAGGACAAGGTCGAGGCCGGAAAGCCGTGGACCGGCTGGCACCGCCTGGAGAAGTCGCTCTGGGCCGACGGGAAGATCGGCGACGACGAGAAGAAGCTCGCCGACCAGCTCGTGGGCGACTTGAAGGACTGGCAGAAGAAGATCCCCGAGGCGGAGATCACCGCGACCAGCATGGCCAACGGCGCCAAGGAGCTGCTGGACGAGGTCGCCACCAACAAGATCACCGGCGAGGAGGACCGCTACAGCCACACCGACCTCGCGGACTTCAGCGCCAACGTCGAGGGCGCGCAGAAGGCGTACGAGCTGCTCAAGCCCGTCGCCGCCGAGAAGAACCCCGACCTCGCGAAGACCCTGGACTCCGAGTTCGCCTCGATCCAGGCGCTGCTCGCCAAGTACAAGCAGGCCGACGGCACCTTCACCTCCTACGACAAGGTCGCCGAGGCGGAGCGCAAGACCTTCTCCGACGCGGTCAACTCGCTGGGCGAGCCGCTGTCGAAGCTGGCCGCCGCCGTGGTGGTCAAGTAGCCGACCACGCCGGGGTGGTCACGTAACCGACCACGCCGGGGTGGTCACGTAACCGACCACGCCGGGGCCGGAAGGTAGCCGACCACGCAGGGGCGCCGGTTACCTGCCGACCACGCCGGCCGGTGAGCAACCGACCGCGCGGTGGCCGCCAAGTGGCCGACCCCCAGCCCGCATTCACCACACCCCACGGACGCCGTGGCGGCCCCGTCCGGCCGTCACGGCAGCCGTGGACCAGCAGCACAGAGAAGGGCCCGCCCGCCGATGGACGCCGAGAAGCCGATGGACAGCACCGAGACGGCCGCCGCCGACACCAACTCCCGCAGCACGGTCAGCCGCCGCGCCGTCATCGGCTGGGCCGGGGCGGGCGTCGCGCTCGGCGCCGCCGCCGTGGGCTCGGTCGCCGCGGCCACCCGGCAGGACGACCCGGGCCCGGCGCCCGCCGCGGCCCCCGGCGCGGAGGTGCCGTTCTACGGCGACCACCAGGCCGGCATCGCCACGCCCGTCCAGGACCGGCTGCACTTCGCCGCGTTCGACGTCTCCGAGAAGGCCACCCGCGAGTCGCTGGCCAAGCTGCTCAAGGAGTGGACGAAGGCCGCCGCGGCCATGACCGGCGGACGCGAGGTCGGCACCGGTGCCGCCAGCGGCCTGCCCGAGGCGCCGCCGGACGACACCGGCGAGGCCCTCGGCCTGCCCGCCTCCCGGCTGACGCTGACGATCGGTTTCGGGCCCGGCCTGTTCGAGAAGGACGGTGTGGACCGCTTCGGCCTCAAGGCCAAGCGCCCCGAGGCCCTGATCGAGCTGCCGAACTTCAAGGGCGACAAGCTCGACCCGCTGCGCAGCGGCGGCGACATCTGCGTTCAGGCCTGCGCCGACGACCCGCAGGTCGCCGTGCACGCGATCCGCAACCTCGCCCGGATCGGGATGGGGACGGTGAGCATCCGCTGGTCGCAGCTCGGCTTCGGCAAGACGTCCTCCACCACCCCGGACGCGCAGACCCCGCGCAACCTGATGGGCTTCAAGGACGGCACCCACAACATCGCGGGCACCGACACCGCCAAGCTGGCCGACCACGTGTGGGTCGCCCCGGGCGACGGCGCGGACTGGATGACCGGCGGCTCCTACCTGGTCGCCCGGCGGATCCGGATGCACATCGAGACCTGGGACCGCACCTCGCTCAAGGAGCAGGAGGACGTCTTCGGCCGCACCAAGGGCGAGGGCGCCCCCTTCGGCAAGGCCCGGGAGCACGACGACCCGGATCTCAAGGCGATGCCGGCCGACGCGCACGTCGCGCTGGCCCACCCGGACGCCAACGACGGGCTGATGATCCTGCGCCGCGGCTTCTCCTTCACCGACGGCACCGACGGCCTCGGCCGGCTGGACGCGGGCCTGTTCTTCCTGGCCTACCAGCGCGACACCCGCAAGGCGTTCGTGCCGCTCCAGCAGCGGCTCGCGGCGAGCGACAAGCTCAACGAGTACATCCAGCACGTCGGTTCCGCGCACTTCGCCTGCCCGGCGGGCGTCCGCAAGCCGGGGGAGTGGTGGGGCCAGGCCCTCTTCGGCTGATCCCACCGCTCCCCATCACCCCTAGGAGTCAGCCGTGTTCGGCAACTACCTGATCGGCCTGCGCGAAGGCCTCGAAGCCAGCCTGGTCGTCTGCATCCTGATCGCCTACCTGGTCAAGACCGAGCGCCGGGACAAGCTGCCGCCGGTGTGGCTGGGCGTCGGCTCGGCGGTCGTGCTGAGCATGGCGTTCGGCGCGGTGCTGCAGTTCGGCTCCTCGCAGCTCACCTTCGAGGCCCAGGAGGCGCTCGGCGGCAGCCTGTCGATCGTCTCGGTCGGCCTGGTGACCTGGATGGTGTTCTGGATGCGGCGCACCGCCCGGCACCTGAAGACCGAGCTGCACGGCAAGCTGGACGCGGCGATCGCGATGGGCACCACGGCGCTGGTCGTCACGTCCTTCCTGGCGGTCGGCCGCGAGGGCCTGGAGACGGCGCTGTTCATCTGGTCGGCCGTGCAGGCCACCGACGACGGGTGGAACCCGCTGGTCGGCGCCGCGCTCGGCCTGCTGACCGCCGTCGTGCTGGGCTGGCTGTTCTACCGCGGCGCGCTGCGGATCAACCTGGCGAAGTTCTTCACCTGGACCGGCGCGATGCTGGTCGTCGTCGCGGCCGGCGTGCTCGCGTACGGCGTGCACGACCTCCAGGAGGCCGGCTGGCTGCCGGGCCTGCACAGCGTGGCCTTCGACATCAGCAGCACGGTCCCGAAGGACAGCTGGTACGGCACGCTGCTGAAGGGCGTGTTCAACTTCCAGCCGGACCCGACTGTCCTCCAGCTGGTGGTCTGGCTGGGCTACCTCGTCCCGACGCTGGCCGTGTTCTTCGGCCTGTTCGGCGGGAAGTCGAACGCGACGCGGAAGCCCGCCGCCTCGAAGGCCGCCTGAGCCGACGGCCTGACCCGCTTTCCCCGATCAGCCCCCCGCACGGCACTTGGTGCCGTGCGGGGGGCCTTCGCGTGGTG
>NZ_JBFBDY010000326.1:0-6402 GCF_040683475.1 Kitasatospora sp. NPDC093558
GTCGTCGCCCTCGCGGACGGCGTCGAGGGCGTCGTTGTAGTCGATCCGGCCGGCGTAGCGCAGCCGGACGAGGGCGACCAGGTCCTCCCGGCAGGACGGGCAGCGCAGGCTCTCCGGGTCCGCCGGGACGACGCACTGCGGGCAGGGCACCTCGATCGGCGGGACGGCGTCGTCGGGGGTCATCGCGGACCAGCCTCCTCGGGGCGCACCGGGCCGAGCGACTCCGGCGTCGGGTCGTTGCCCAGCTCCCGCTGCGCCTGGGCGTAGAGCACCAGGAGCGCGGAGTTGTGCCGGTTGGCGGCCTCCATGTTGGCGGACTCGACGGCCGCGTCCAGGCCGCGCAGTTCGGCGATGATCTGCTGGGCGAGGCCGGGCGAGACGAGGTTCTGGCTGACGTAGACGTTGCACATGGTGAGCATGCGGAAGGTGTGCCCGAGCGAGTCGCACAGCTCGTCCGCGCGCTGGGCGGCGCGCATCGCGCCCTCCCAGTCGGCGGCCTCGCGGCGCAGCCGCAGTTCGGCGGCGACCGAGCGCAGGCGGTCGAGGTCGCTCGGGTCGAGGTGCTTCTCGCAGTAGTGGATGAACAGGCTCAGGTACGCCTCCGAACCGCGCACCCAGCGCTGGGCCTTGAGCTGGCGCTGGGCCCGCTCCAGGGCCTCGTCGACCGAGCGGCCGCGGGTCTGGCCGGCGGCGAGGTCGTCGAGGGTGTCCATGAGGCGCTGGGCCTCGCGCAGTTCGGCCTCGGTGAGTTCCCCGCCCCAGCGGTCGGTGAAGGTCTCGATCTGCCGCTGCTGCTCCTCGACCTGGACCTTCAACTCCGGGTCGAGGGTGACCCGTTCGAGCTTGACGGTTTTCTCGCCGCCGCCCTGGACGCGCACCGACAGGGTGATGGTGCGGTCCCGGTCGAGGCCGAAGGAGACCTCCACCGGGACACGGCCGCCGAGGCCGGCCGGCAGGCGAAGGGTGAGGTGGCCGATCAGTTCGTTCTGCTGGGCGATCTCGTGTTCGCCTTCGTAGACGGCGACTTCGAGGCGCTGGCGGCCGCTGCCGGCGACGACGAACTCCCGGCTGACCGGCGAACTCGTCGGGTAGCTGGTGTTCTTGGGGATGATGACGGCGAGCCGGCCGTCGTTGAGCTCGATGCCGAGGTTCTTCGGGGTGATGTCGAACGGGTTGGTGACCTGCATCAACTCGCCGCAGCCCGGGCAGACTTCGCTGCCGGGCGGGTTGACCACCCCGCAGGCGGCGCAGCGCAGGCCGACGTCCTCGGCAGCACTGGAGGCCACCTTGGTGTGCCCGGGGGCGGCCGAGTTGAGCGGTTCGCCGCACAGTTCGCAGGCGGTGACACCGGGGGCGGCCGGGGTGCCGCAGCGCGGGCAGTTGTCGGTGTGGGTGACGGTGGCGGCCTGGGACGGGGGTGTCACGACGCCCGAACCGTCCAGCGCCTGGCCGCACTTGGGGCAGGAGGAGGCGCCGGCGTCGACGGGGATGTGGCAGGCGGGGCAGGACACCCGGGGCCCGCCGAGCAGGGAGGTGGCGCAGTTGGCGCACGCCGAGGCGGAGAGGTCGCCGGGGGCCCGGCACTCGGTGCACTCCACCTCGCCGACCAGAGCGGACTGCACGGCCGCACCGAGCGCGACGCACTGCATAGGGTTGACGCCGCGGCGGATCCGGCGCGGCCCGAAGACCTCGCCGAGGCGCCGCGCCACCAGCGGGATCGCGGTGGAGCCGCCGACCAGCACGACCTCGTCGATGTCCCCGACGGTGAGGTTGGCCTGCATGATGGCCTTGTGGGTCAGCTCGATGGTGCGCTCGATGTGGCCCTCGATGAGCTCCTCGAAGCGGGTGCGCTCGAACTCCGTCTCCAGCACCAGCTGGCCGGCGCCGAGGCCGGGGAGGATGATCTCGGAGGCCTCCTGGTGAGAGAGCTCGATCTTGACCGTCTCGGCGGTGGAGGCGATCTTCGGGCGGTCGCGCAGGTCGGGCTGGTAGTCCGAGCCGTACTCCTCGCGGATGTCGTCGAGCAGGGCGGTGGTGATCGCCCGGTCGAAGTCGTCGCCGCCGAGCAGGTTGTCGCCCTCGATGCCGAGCACCGAGACCGAGCCCGGCACCAGCAGCAGGATCGAGATGTCGAAGGTGCCGCCGCCGAGGTCGTAGACGAGGACGGTGCGGCCCTCGTCGCCCGCCTCCGAGGTGATCCCGTAGGCGAGGGCGGCGGCGGTCGGCTCGTTGATGATCCGCAGCACGTGCAGGCCGGCCATCCGGCCCGCTTCCTGGGTGGCCGCGACCTGGCGTTCGCCGAAGTAGGCCGGGACGGTGATGACGGCCCGGTGGAAGGGCTCGCCGAAGCGCTGCTCGGCGTCCTCCTTGAGGCGGTGCAGGATGATCGCGGAGATCTCGATCGGGGTGTAGGAACGGCCGTTGAACCAGACGTTGACGTCGCCGTCGGTGCCGGCGGTGACCTTGTAGTCGACCTCCTTGAGGGCCGCCTGGACCTGCGGGTCCTTGAACTTGCGGCCCATGAAGCGCTTGACCGAGCGGATCACGTTCGCGCCGTCGATCGCGGTGCGGCTGCGCGCGGTGGAGCCGACCAGCAGTTCGCCCTTGCGGCCGGTGCCGACGACGGAGGGCGTGGCCTCCTGGTTCTGCCGGTTGAAGACGATCTCCGGCTCGCCCCGGCGCAGGTGGGCCACCACGGAGTTGGTGGTGCCCAGGTCGATGCCGAGTGTGCGGTACATGGCGTTCCCCTCTAGTTCTTTTTCCGCTTGCGGCGCATGCCGGAGCCCGTGCGGGCCCGCCGGGGCCTGGTGGGCGGCGTGGTCGGGCGGCCTTGGCCCGCCGGCGGGGCGGGGTCCGGCGCGGGCTCGTCGGGCTCGTCGGGCCCTTCAGGCTCGGTGCCCTGCTCGGGCTCGTCGAGCTCTTTGGGCTCATCGATCGCTTCGGGCTCGTCGGGCTTCGGTTCCGGGGCGGGCACCGCCTCCGCGTACCCGGCGCCGACGTCGTACCCGACGCCGAGCTCGTACACGCTCTCCGACTCCGGTGCGGCGACCACCACTTGGGCCCGGCGCAGCACCGCGTCCCCCCAGAAGAACCCGGTGACGACCGTCTGGACGACCGTCTCCGGCGCCACCCCCGGCCGCGGCTCGGTGCCCACGATCTCCGTCAGCGCAGGGTCCGCCGTCAGCCCTTCGAGCCGCATCGGCCGCACCCCGGCCTTGGCCAGCCGCCCCAGCAGGCGGCGGCGGGTGGCCTCGATCCCGGCGCCACGGCCGAGGTGGACGAGCTCCGGGTCGAGGCCGAGCGAGGCGAGCGCGTCGTCCACCTCGACGAGCGCGCCGAGGAGTTCCCGCTGCGCGGCCCGGGCGGCCTGCGCCTCCTCCTCGCGCTTGCGCGTCAGCATCGAGGCGCGGAACAGGAGTTGGGTGAAGCTCTGCCCGAGGTCGAGTGCCCGGGCGCGCTCCGGCACCGGCAGTGGCGCGGGCAGCCGTCCGGGCACCGCGGCCGAAGCGGGCAGGGACGCGGACGGCTCGGGGCTCGGGGCGTGGTGGGTGGTCATTCGGGGACCTCGATCTGCGGCAGCACGGACAGGTCGGCGGCGAAGCGCGCGGGGACGGGCGGTTCGGGGGCGGTGCCGGCCGGGGCCGGCTCGGCGAAGTCGACGGCCAGCTCGGCGCGGTGGAGCGCCAGGAAGGAGGCGGCGGGCGGCGGCTGGGGCCGCTCGACGGCGAGCAGCGGGTCGGCGAGGGCGGGCGCCAGCAGCCCGGCGGCGCGGTCGACCGGCTCGGGCGGGAGGGGCTGGTGGAGGTCCAGCTCCAGCCGCTTGTCCGGGTTGCGCAGCGCGTCCGAGGCCAGCTGGACCTGCTGGCGGGTGTAGCGGCCGGTCCGCATCGCCGGGCCGACCGCGAGGAGGATCTCGCGCGCGCCGGCGGTGAGCGGGACGCCCAGGATCTCGTACGGCGACGGTTCTTCCAGTGGCATGGCGCGGGTTGCTCTCCTTCGACGGCGGGTCCGGGAGTCGCCGGGGCGGCGGCCCGGACGGCGGACCGGACGGCGACCGGGTCAGTACAGCGAGTTGATCTTGCGCTGGAGGGTGCGCAGCTCCGCGTCCCGCGGGTTGTGCTCGACGGCCTGCTTGATCAGCTGGCGGGCCTCCCGGTAGGCGCGGGCGTTGGCCCGGGCGACGGCGTGGGCGCTGAGGACGATCCCGAGCTCGGTGTGCAGCTTCGCGGTGTCCTCCGCCGAGCCGGACAGCCGCAGGGCCTCCTCCAGCAGCCGGACGGCCTCGGTGTAACGCTTGGCCTCGTACTGGTCGACGGCCTCGCTGCGCCACACGCTCACGGCCAGCTTGCGGACGTCGGCGCCCTGGTCGTCGTACTCCATCGCCTTGCGCAGCAGCGCGGCGCGCTCGGCGAAGGGGCGGCCCTGGAGGGTGTCCAGCATGTGGTTCGCGAGCATGACGGCGACCCGGCGCGGGGCCTCCGTCTCGGCCCGGCCGGTGAACTCCGGGTCGGCGCGCAGGGCTTCGGTCATCCGGGACACCGCCACCGCGCTCCGGTCGGCCAGCGCGGCGGTGAGCGCGAGGCGGCGCAGCGAGAAGGCGAGGCCGAGCCGGTGGTCCGGATCCCGGTCGAGGTCGATCAGTTCGCGCCACAGTTCCACGGCCTCTTCGAGGTCGCGGGTCGGGGCGTCGGGCTGGGTGAGCTGGCCGGCCCGGTTGCCGAGGGCGGCGGCGAGGAACTGCCGGGCGGTCTGGTCGCCGGGGTTGAGGGTCAGGCTCTTGCGCAGCAGGGTGAGGGCGCGGGGGTAGTCCTTGGTCTCGTTGTTGATCTTCCGGGCCCACTGGGCGTAGGTGGCGCCGAGGTCGGTGCGGACGTCCTCGTGGTCGGGGTCGAACGCCAGGGCGCGTTCCAGGAGTTCGGCTGCGCCCTGCTGGTCGTCGTCACTGCTCCTGAGCAGGGCGCGGGCGGCCTGCAGGCCGGACTCGACGGCGATCGCAGCCGCGTCGGCGGGGAGTTCGGCCCCCGGGACGGCGCGGGCGCGGGTGAGGCAGTCGAGGGCCTCCCGCCACTCCTGGCCGCGGCGGTGGTCGCGAGCCTGGCTGACCAGCGCCGCCGCCAGCAGGCCGCGCCAGGCGTCGTCGCGCTGCGCCTCGGGGACGGCCTCCAGCGCTTCGACGGCGGCGGGCTGGCGGCCCTGGACGAGGAGGTAGCGCTGCGGTCCGAAGGACCCGAACAGGTCGAGGGCCTTGTCCAGCGGGTGCGGCTCGCGGCGGGACGCGCGCTTCCAGCCCTGTACGGCACGGTCGAACTGATCACCCCACCACGGGAGTTCCGGGGCGGCGCGGAGGAGAGCGGTCAGCGTGGGGCCGTGCACGAGACGGCCGGCGGTGGCCCGCCCTGGCTGACGGACCGTCACATCGGCTTGCGCGAAGGCGTCGGCACAGTGCGCCTCCATGGCGAGGCGGAGCGTCCAGTTCGCGACGTCCTCACCGGTGCGGCCCTCGGCCACGTCGAGCGCGCGCAGGTCGACGCGCAGCCGCTCGACGAGTGCGGTGCGGGCGGCGGCGACGCGCGGCGGGTCGGCCGGGCGGCCGGTGACCCGGGCGGCCTCGGCCCACAGCGCGGGCAGGTGCACTGCGGCGGCCAGGCAGCCGATCGTCCACTGCCAGAGCTGCGGGTCGACGGTGCCGTCCGCCGCGTCGGGCGCGGTCGCCAGGCGGTACCCGGCGAGGCCGAGGGCGTGCAGCAGGCGGGGATCGGTCGGGTCGGCGAGCAGCAGCGCGCGGTAGGCCTCCCAGGCCTCCCGGCGGCGGCCCTCCACGGCGTGCCGGTGGGCCTCGTGCTCGGCCAGCATGCCGAGGGTGGCGGCGGCCTGCGGGTGGCCGGGCGCCAGCCGCAGGACTTCACGGAGGTCACCGGCGGCCGGGCCGGGCTCGCCCGCCTCCAGACGGCCGGCGGCGCGGCGAACCAGAACGGCGGCACGCTCGCGAGTCGCCGACTCCGGCAGCTCGGCCAACGCCTCGTCCAGGCGCCCGAGTTCGGCACGGAGCAGGGCGAGGTCGAGCCGGACGGGCGCGGCGGCGGCGCTCTCACCGAACGCCTCGGCCCAGGCGGCGAGCACCGGCTCCGCCTGCTCGGGCACCCCGGCGCGGCGGGCGCAGTCCAGGACGGCCCGCAGGGCGGGACCGGCGCAGCGGACGCAGCGCGGCGAGGCGGCGTCGGCGGCACGGTACAGGTGCGCGCCACACACCTCCCGGCCGCAGCCGCCACACGTCCCGGTGGCTCCGGCGGCGCAGAGGGCGCAGACGGCGTCGGCGGGCAGGGCGGCGGCGGGGTCGGCGGGGGCGTGGGGTGGCTGGGGGGTGTGGAGGTCGGGGGGGGCGGGGTCGGTCTGAGCGGAGGC
>NZ_JBFBDY010000326.1:6412-7162 GCF_040683475.1 Kitasatospora sp. NPDC093558
CCCCGCCGCGCCGCCCCCCCCCGCGACCTCAGCCGGGGCGGTCCAGCCGCCAGGCCCCCCGCCGACTGCCACCTCGCTGGCGGCAGCGCCCGCGCCGGGCGTCGGGACGTCGGCGGGGGCGGGGGCGGCGGCGTACGGGTTCGGCGCTCCACTCGGGACCGGGCCCGTGGCGTACGGATTCGGCGAGGCACCCGGCACCGGGCCCGTGGCGTACGGCCCTGGGCCCTCGGCCGGGACAAGGCCCGTGGCGTACGGATTCGGCGACGCATCCTGCGCCGGACCATCGGCCCTGACCGGCCCGCCGGCGTACGGGTTCACTGCCGCACCCGGCACCGGGCCCGTGACGTGCGCCGCCGGGACGACGCCCGGGACGACACCCGGAGCGGTGCCCGGGGCGGCGCCAGGGCGCGCAGCCCCTGCCGTGCCCTCCGCAGCCGGGGCCGCCGAGGCCGCACACCCGACGCATCGCTGAGCGCCGCCCGCCGCGCCGCCCGCCGCACCGGCCGCTCCCGTGCGGCCGAAGTGCGCGTCGCACGTCTCCCGCCCGCAGCTGCCGCACACGCCGGACGCCGGACGCCCGCAGTGCGCGCAGCCCACACTCGGGACCGCCGGAACGCCACCGGGCACGGCCGCGCCCACCGCCGCCCGCGGCGCCGGAACGGCACCCGCAGGGGCCGCGGCCAAAGCAATACGCGGCGCCGGCGCCGACAGGAAGTGCCGGTGCCACTCCAGCGCCGTCGCCCAGTTCCC
>NZ_JBFBDY010000327.1:0-7159 GCF_040683475.1 Kitasatospora sp. NPDC093558
GCGGTGGCGGTCATCGTGCGGCCCCGGCGTCCGCACCGGGTGCGTCGAGGTGCTCGGTGGCGAGCTCGTCGCCGTAGTGGCGCAGCATGAGCTCCTCCAGCGTGGGCGGGTGGCTGACCAGGCTGCGCAGTCCGGCCTCGCTCAGCCGGCGGACGGCGGCGTCGAGTTCGCCTCCGTCGACGGCGAAGCGGACCCGGGCGCCGTCGGTGCGCACGCCGTGCACGCCGGGCAGCGCGTCGAGGCCGGTGACGGGCCGCAGGGTCTCGGCCTCGACGGTGGTGCGGGTGAGGTGGCGCAGTTCGCCGAGGGTGCCGCTCTGGACCACCCGGCCGCGCCGGATGATGCTGACGCGGTCGCCCAGCTTCTCCACCTCGTCGAGGATGTGGCTGGAGAGCAGGACGGTCCGTCCCTGCTCGACGGCCTGCCGGACGACGTCCTGGAAGACGACCTCCATGAGCGGGTCCAGCCCGGAGGTGGGCTCGTCGAGCAGGAGGAGCTCGGCGTCGGAGGCGAGGGCGGCGACGATGGCGACCTTCTGCCGGTTGCCCTTGGAGTAGCTGCGGCCCTTCTTGGTCGGGTCGAGGTCGAAGCGCTCGACGAGCTCGTCGCGGCGGCGGCGGTCGGGGCGCCCGCGCAGCCGGGAGAGCAGGTCGATCGCCTCGCCGCCGGTGAGGTTCGGCCACAGTTCGACGTCGCCCGGGACGTAGGCGAGGCGGCGGTGCAGCTCGACGGCGTCGTGCCAGGGGTCCTTGCCGAGCAGCCGGGCGGTGCCGCCGTCGGCGCGCAGCAGGCCGAGCAGGACCCGGATGGTGGTGGACTTCCCGGCGCCGTTGGGCCCGAGGAAGCCGTGCACCTCGCCGGTCTCGACGTCGAGGTCGAGGCCGTCCAGCGCGGTGGTCCGGCCGAAGTTCTTGCGGAGGCCGGAGAGCGTGATTGCCTTCGTCATGCTGTTGAAGGTACCGTAGTTTCGGAAAAACGTGAATATTGGGAAGGCGTTAAAGTTTCCTCGGACGTCGGAGGACGTCGGAAGATCGACGGTGGACTCGGGACGGTGGGTGCTGGTGGAGCGGGAGCAGGAGCGGGCGGACTTCGTCGAGCGGTTCGCGGCCGACCTGGTGGTGGCGGGCATGGCCCGGATGCCGTCGCGGATCTTCTCCTGCCTGATGGCCGAGGAGAGCGGCGTGCTCACCTCCGCCGAGCTCTCCGAGCGGCTGCGGATCAGTCCGGCCGCCGTCTCGGGCGCGATGCGCTACCTGACCCAGGTCGGCCTGGTCTCCAAGGAGCGCGAGCCGGGCTCGCGGCGCGACCGCTACCGGGTGCGGGGTGATGTCTGGTTCGAGTCGCTGACGCGGCGGGACGAGATGATGATGCGCTGGATCCGGGTCCTCAAGGACGGCGAGTCGATCGTCGGCGCCGGCACCGCGGCCGGCGACCGGCTCGCGGAGAGCGCCGAGTTCTTCGAGTTCATGATCGACGAGCTGCACGGGATGCTCGGCCGCTGGCGCGTCGAACGGGACCGGCGGGCCGCGGAGGCGGCCGAGGCGACCGCCCAGGGCGCGCAGTAGCGCCGAAGGGTCCCACAACCACCCACCGTACGAGGGCGGTTCACCCAAGGACACCCCGGACGACGGCCCGCTGCGCTACCACTGGCCGCATGGACGACGACGTGGTGCCCTTCCCCGACCACCTCACCATCCGGGTCACCCACACCGACGACCCGGTCTCCGCCGTGGCCGGCCTGGAGGCGTGGGAATCGCGCGAACGCTACCCGGACCTCCTCATGATGCCGCCGGTCTTCGGCTCGATCGAGCGCACCCCCGACGGGGCCTGGCGGATCCTCTGCTTCCACGCGGGCACGCCGCAGGGCGCCCGCGACGACCTCGGGCACGTCTTCCGCTGCTGGGCGCACGGCGAGCCCGGCGGCCGGTGGGCCGCGCCCTGGGACATCACCGACGCCGAACGCGCCGCCTACACCGCCGCGTACGAGCGGCTGGAGTGGGAGAAGCTCGACGAACTGACCGTCGCCGGACGGCAGTACCGGGTCTTCCGCGCCGAACAGGTGCTGCGCGGCGGCCCCGAGGGCGTCGAACCGCCCCGCCCCACCGATCCGGACCCGGCGCCGGTCGGCCGCGGCCACCGGGCGCCGTCCCGGGTCGACGGCTTCGTGATCGACCCGGCCGCAGCCGTCTCCCTGGTCGACGGCATCGTCCGGCTCGACCTGATGACCCTGGTGCCGAGCGGCCGTTCGATCACCGAGGACGTCCGCGAGGACGCCAGGTCCGCCTCCGCGCGTCACCCGAACGTGTTCGTGCTGCCCGTGCACTGCGCGGTCGCCGAGCAGCGCGACGGGCGCTGGGGCCCGATGACCGGCGCCTGCGAGACCCCGCAGGCCGCCCGCGACACCCTCGCCGCCTACCTGCGCGAGTTCGCGCCGATGACCGACCCGGGCCTCGGCGAGGAGGAACTCGCCGCCTACGCGGCCGCGGCCGACCGCCTGGACGCTCAGCGGGCCAACACCGTCGAGGCCGCCGGACGCCGCTTCCAGCTGGTGCGCGTCGAACCGGTCGTGCGGCTCGGCCCGGACGGCCCGGAACCGCCGCGCCCCTCGGACCCCGACCCGGACCCGCCGATCATGGTCCAGGAGGCCCGGGACCGCGCGGCGGGGCTGCTGCCCGAGGGCGACCCGGACTGACCTGCTGCGGACGTTCTGCCGACCTGCTGCGGACGTTACTGATCTGCTGCGGACGTTGCCGACCTGCTGCGGACGTTTTGCCGGGGTGGAGGGAAACCCCCGTCTCCCCTCCACCACCGGAGCTCGTGGTCAGGTGCGGTGCCGGCCACCCGGAGCCCGTGGGGTGGCTGCGGGTGGCCGGCGGCGCATGCGATGCGCGCATGCGGCACCTTCGTTCGCCGACCGGGCGGAGACGGGACCTGCCCCCGTGTCGCGGCGGGACGGCCCCCGTGTACTTCCCGTCCACGCCTTGCAGATCCTCACCGTCCGGTGCGGCGTCGCGACCGATCGTGCATACACCGACCCCCGTCTGTCAAGAATCCTTGATGAGATCGCCGTTCCGCTGACCGGTCGTCACGTATGATTGACGAGGCTGGACCCGACACCGCGAAGGAGTGCACAGGAAGATGGCCGAGGACACCGCGGCTCACCGCCGGACCATCGCGGAGCGACTCACGCACCTCATGAGCACCGGACACCCCGACGGCACCGGCCCGCGGGACTACCACGCGGTGGAACAGGCCAGCCAGGACTACGCCGAGCGGTACCCCGGCAGCCCCACGATCAGCCGTCAGACGGTGCACAACCTGCGCAACGAGCGGGTCGCGAACCCGGGCATCAACAGCCTGACCGCGCTGGCCAACGTCTACCGCGTGCCGATCTCCTACTTCCTCTCCGAGGGGGCCGGACAGGGGGAGGCCGCCGCCGGCCGGACGCCCGCACCCGACCCGGACATGGTGCTCCAGCGCCTCGACGGCATCCTCAAGGTCCTCCAGCCCGACACCGCCGCCACCCTCGACGACGACGCCCGCATCGCCGTCCTGACGGCCAGGAACTGCCCGATCGGCCGCGACGCCCTCGACGGCCTGCGCTCCGGTCAGTGGGACGAGCGGCTGCGCCTGCCCCTGGGCGAACTCGCCGCGCGCATCAGCCTCCCGGCCGGCTACTTCGTCGACCACCGCATCCCCGCCGCCGACCCCAACGACCTGCTCCTGCTGGGCGCGCTCAAGGCGCAGGGCGCCAGAGGAATCGCCCTGCGCCAGGTCGCGGGGCTGCCCGAGGACGCCTTCCAGGCCCTCTCTCCCATGCTCGACCTCCTCAGCAAGGCCGATCCACGCCGGCGCATGTGAACGGGACCCGCCCGGCGGGACCGGGCGGGCCGATTCGTTAGGCTCCTCTGCACGCCGTCCGCGGCCGAGCGGCCTGGGGGAGCCCGATCAGCGTCCGGGGGATGGCGTGGTGTTTGTCCGATGGAAGCAGAACGAACGCCTCTGGGGGCCGGAGTTGAACGACAAGGACCTGCGAAAACACTGCGCCGACGTGGTGGCCCGGATCGACCTCCCGAGCCCCTTCAGCATCAACTCGCTCGTCGACCGCGTCGAACAGCAGCGCGGACGCGGCATCTCGCTCGTCCCGATCCCCCTGCCGGTCCGTCAGGGCAGCCCCTGCGGCCTGTGGGTGGCCACCGACGACGTCGACTACGTCCTCTACCTGGCGGACACCAGCCGGGCCCACCAGGAACACATCGTCATGCACGAGCTCGGCCACATGCTCCTCGGCCACGGCTTCACCGAGGCCGACCAGGACGAGGCCGCCCGGCTCCTGATGCCCACCCTCGACCCGCGCTTCGTGCAGTCCGTCCTGGCCAGGTCCGTCTACACCTCCCAGGAGGAACGGGCCGCCGAGTACGTCGCCTCACTGCTCCCGCTGCGGGCCGGCCGCGCCGCCTCCCGCACCCGGCAGGAATCCGTCAGCCCCGGCATGGCGAACCTCGTCCGGCACATCGGTGCCGCCCTGGAGCGCAATTCACGCTGAGCACGATTCACGCTGAGCACGATTGACGATAAGGTCGAGCCCCGTGCTGCTGCTCACCGTCGTCTACGCCGTACTCGCGGTCATCACCTGGACCGCCTTCTTCTACAAGGTCCGCGACCTCGTGCGCGACTGGCGCAACCGCGAACTCCAGATCCTGTGCCTCTCGATCGCCACGTTCGCCGCGCCCTTCGTGCTGGCCTCGCCCCACGTCTACATGGGGATCGATCGCCTCCTCGGCGTGCCGAACATCGCGACCCTGATCATCTACGTCTGCGTGGCGGTGTGCGTCTCCGGGTTCATCGCCCTGCTGGTGTCCTGGTCCTCGGCCCAGAGCGGCATGCGGGTGCGGCACTGGATCGGCGTCGGCTACTCGCTGACGACCATCGTCGCGATGACCGTCTTCTTCTTCCTCGGCAACGTCGACGGCGTCGAACACCCGGTGGACTTCGACGTCACCTTCGCCGAGGTCCCGTACATCTCGGTCTTCCTGCTCAGCTACCAACTCCTCTTCACCACCAGCATGGTGATGCTCATCGTGCTGTGCCGGCGCTACGCCGCGGCGGTCGACCGCCCGTGGCTGCGCCGGGGCCTGCGCACCGTCGCGCTCGGCGCGTTCTTCGGCCTCGGCTACGGGGTGCCCAAGATCCTCAACATGCTCTGGGACCAGATCGGGACCTCCCCCCTGCACACCGTGAGCAGCATCGCCGCCCCGCTGTCCGCCAGCGTCTCGGCCCTGCTGTTCTCCGTCGGCTTCACCATGCCCGCCTGGGGCGAGGGCGCGGACCGCCTGCGCGACCTCGTGGTCTCCTACCGCGCGTACAAGCGCCTCTACCCGCTCTGGCACGACCTCGCGACCGCCTTCCCCGAGCTCGTCCTCCTCCCGCCGAACGACCGTCAGCAGCCCTGGTCGGCCCGGGCGCTGCTGGCCCGCCCGGCCATCGAGATCCGCGAGGGCCGGATGACGCTCGCGCCCCGCGGCGGCCAGCAGGGGGACAACCAGCAGGCCGACAGCCTCCAGGACCTCGACCTCCTCGTGGCCCGCCAGCGGGTGGAGATCCGCGACGCCCAGCTCCGGCTCCGCCCCTACTACACGGACACGGCCGCCGACGCGGCGCGCGACCTCGCCCGGGGGCGCGACCTCGCACCCGACGAGGTCGAGGCCGCCGTGGAGGCCGCCCAGGTGAGCGTGGCGCTGCGCACGCACGCGGCCGGGGCGCCCGTGCCGGCCCCGGCGCCGGGCCGCCACGAGCCCGTGGCCGTCGACCCGGCCGAGGAGGTCGCCTTCCTGGTGAAGGTCGCCGTCGCCTACACGTCCTCGCCCGTCGTGGCCGCCGTGACCGACCGCTTCGCCGCCCCGGGCGGCTTCGACGCCGGAGTCGTGGCTTCATGACGGACCCCGCCATGCCGGTCGGTGGGCTGCCGTCCGACGGGCTGGCGTCCGACGGCACGCTGTTCGACGGGTTGCTGCTGACCGACCCGCACGAGGGCTACGCGCAGCTGCGGACGGCCTGCCCGGTCGTCCGCACGACGACGCCGGACGGCGCGCCGGTCTGGCTCGTCACCCGCTACGAGGACGTGCGCGCGGGCCTGGCCGACCCACGGCTGTCGCTGAGCAAGCTGACGTCCACCAGCACCGGCACGCACGGCGCCTCGATGCCGTCGGCGCTGGACGCGCACCTCCTCAACCTGGACCCGCCCGACCACACCCGGGTGCGCCGCCTGGTCGCCCCGGCCTTCACGGTGCGCAACGTCGCCCGGCTGCGGCCGGCCGTCGAGCGGCGCACCGCGGAGCTCCTCGACGGCTTCCGGGGCCACTCCGCCGATGTCATGCGGGACTTCGCCACGCCGCTGGCGCTCACGGTGATCTGCGACCTGCTCGGCATCGCCGAGGAGGACCGCCGGGACTTCCGGACGTGGACGGACGCCCTGCGGTCACCCGCCCCCGACGCGCCGCTCGCGTCCCGCCGGGCCCTGAAGGACATGCACGGCTACCTGGTCGACCTGATCGCCGCCAAGCGCGCCCGGCCCGGCGACGACCTCCTCACCCAGATGATCGCGGCCCACGAGGACGGCGACCGGCTCTCGGAACCCGAGCTCGTGGCCCTCGCCTTCCTCCTCCTGTTCGCCGGGTACGACAACAGCGCGAACCTCGTCGGCAACGCCGTCCTGGCGCTCCTGACCCACGAGGAGACGCTGCGCTCGCTCCGGTCGGGCGAACTCGCCGTCGGCCGGGTGGTCGACGAGGTCATGCGCTGGAACAGCCCGTCCATGCTAGCCTCCCGGCGCTTCGCCCGCGAGGACGTCCACATCGGCGGCGTCCGGATCGCCGCCGGGGAGCGGATCTGGATGTCCCTCACCTCGGCCAACCGGGACCCGCAGCAGTTCGACGACCCCGGGCGTTTCGATGCCGGCCGTTTCGGCGCCGGCCGGCCCGAGGGCGGCCGACCCGAGGGCGGGCACCTCGGCTTCGGCCACGGCATCCACTACTGCCTCGGCGCGGCACTCGCCCGGCTGGAGGCCGAGGTCGCCGTCGGGGCCCTGCTCCACCGCTTCCCGGCCCTGCGCCTGGCGGACCCGGACGCGGCGGTGACGTGGTGCGAGTCCTTCCGCAAC
>NZ_JBFBDY010000328.1:0-7155 GCF_040683475.1 Kitasatospora sp. NPDC093558
AGCGGGTGTCCGGGCGCCGAGTGGGCGGGGGCCGGGTACGGCCGGAGGCGGTGCCTGAGCCTGTGGCGGCGCCGGAGCCGGAGGCGGCGCCGGAGCCGGAGGCGGCGCCGGAGCCGGAGGCGGCGCCGGAGCCGGAGGCGGCGCCGGAGCCGGAGGCGGTGGCGGTAGCGGCGCGAGGGCGGGTGCGGAGACCGGTCCCGGCACCACCGCGGGAACCGGGTCGAGCAGCCCGGCCGCGGCCAGCCGGCGGACGTCCGCCGTGACGCCGAACCCGGACCGGCCCAGCAGCCGGGCCAGTTCGGCCGGAGTTCTTCGGCCGTCCGCGTGGTCGAGCAGCTCGCGCCGGCGCCGGCCGGGCGGACGGCGGGAGGGCCGGCGGGCGGCCTCGGCCGGGCGGACGGGCGCGGTGTCGAGCTGCGCCCAGGGCCAGATGCCGTCCAGCAGGTCCCGGCGGCGCTCGGTCTCCCGGCAGACCCGCGCGGCGTCGACCGCCGTCACCGGGCCGAGCCAGTGCCGGGCGCCGGTCTCGAACCGCCAGAGACCGCCGCCGGTGTCGGCGAGGACGAAGAAGGCGGCGTCGAACAGCGTGCCCAGGTGGCCGAGTTCGAGCTCCCCGCGGGTCAGCCGGCCCTGCTCGACGAGCGCGGCGGCGACACGGGCGTGCGGGCCGTGGATCTCGACGAGGTCCCGCCACTCCCCCGGTGCGAGCCGGCCGCAGCCGGTGAGGAGGTCGCCCAGGTCGGGGGCGCGGTCGGACTCGGCGTGGGTCACCAGACCGTCGGCGAGGTAGACGCTGCCGAGCGGGCCGCGTAGGGCGCCGGTGGCCTCGCGGGCGGCGAGCAGGTCGACCGCCTCGCCCGGCGTCCGCGGAACGGTCGGTGGCAGCACGGCCGTCGGTGCCGCGTGCGCGCTCACCCGAGCACCAGTTCCTCGGCGAGCGCCTGGAGGCGGTAGCGGGCGGCGGCGAGGTTGCCGTCCTCGCGGTCCAGCCAGAGATGGAGGACGAGCCGGCTGTCGAAGACGGTGTCGATGAGGCAGATCAGGTGGTAACTGCGGCCCGCGGTGACGATGATGTCCTGCAGCGGTGCCCGACGGTCCTCCCACACGGTGAAGGTCTGGCTCTCAACGGCCGCCCGTACCAGGTCGGTTGCCTCGGCCGCCGCGGTCTCGTGCTCGCCGGCCGGGCTCTCGCCCAGGCTGCCGAGGGCGAGGCCGCTGCTCCAGTCGACCAGGCTCGCGGAGCGGGCGCCGGTGATCGCCATCGCTCCGGAGAGGCATTCGTCGATACCCGGCACACCGGCTCCTTCGTGGGGGTCGTCCATCGCACGGGGGGGATGCTGCGCGGCCGGGCGCGCAGCGCGTCGCCGGCCGGACCGCCACAACGAGTGGCGGGTTCGACACGGAAGGCTACTGCCGGATTCCGTATGACGAACATTCCAATGGCATATTCACACCAGAAGCAGTGAGTTCCGGCCATGCTGTGACGGACCGTCAGTTCGGTGCCGCGACAGAAACCCGCTGGCCCCTGCACCATCGTCGCGTACCGTTCACCGGCCACCTGGAATGTGACCTTGGCCGATAGTCGGTCGCACCGAAGGGTTTTGGCCACCAAATGCGATAAAGGAACCGGACGGCCACGCGCGCAGCGGGAACGTCCGGGGCGCCACGGCCGGCGGGGGCAGGCGGCCCGCCGCCCGGGAACGACGAAGGGGCCCGTTCCGCTGGACGGAACGAGCCCCTTCGGGTGGAGCGCCAGGCCCGGGTCGCACGGACTCTCCCCACTGAAAGTGGGACGTGCTCTGGTAGCACCGCTGACGCATGTCCGGGAGGTTGTTCCCTCCCGACGAGAAGAACACTAGCAGGTCATCACGCCTGCTCAGAAATCGTGTGAGGGGTGCTCGGGGACGGCGCGGACAGCCCGGCCGCCTCCGCCAGCAGCCGGTAGGACTCCGTCATGGCGGCCCGGTCGTAGGTGCTCGTGGTGACCAGGAATTCGTCGGCGCCCGCGCGCGCCACCACCGCGGCCACCTCGGCGGCGGCCTGTGCCGGGGTGCCGGCGATGTGACCGCCGAGCGACTGCTCGTACGCGGCCCGCTCGCGCGCCGTCATCGACCGGGCGAGGACCTCGGCGGCGGGGGCGAGCGGCGGGAACTCGCCGTGCGTGCGGGAGTACGCGCCCGCCCAGGCCTCGGGGACGAGCAGCTCGCGCGCCCGCTCCACCGTGTCGGCCACCGCGACGGTGCCGGACACCACCACGTACGGCTCGGCCGCGTACGCGGACGGGCGGAAGCTCGTGCGGTAGCGGTCGATGGCCGCCAGCATCCGCTCCTCCCCGCGCGCGGCGGCGATCACCAGCGGCAGCCCGGCCTCTGCCGCCAGGTCGGCGCCGGCGCCCGTAGCAAGGACGAAGGGCGGCACCCGCAGGCCCTCGGCCGGGCGGGCGTGGACACCACGGTGTACCTGCTGGGTGCCGTCGAACCAGCCCAGCAGCTCGGCCAGCTGAGCGCCGAACTCGTCGGCCGCGTCCTTCTCACGCCCGAGCGCCCGACGGACACCGTCGGTGAAGCCCACCGACCGCCCGAGGCCCATGTCGATCCGGCCGGGGAAGAGCGAGGCCAGCACGCCGAACTGCTCCGCCACCACCATCGGCTGGTGGTTGGGCAGCATGACCCCACCCGTACCGACCCGGATCCGGGACGTGGCCGCCGCCACCGCCGCGGCGAGCACCGTCGGTGCCGAGCCGGCCACCCCGGGCACGCCGTGGTGCTCCGAGACCCAGAACCGGTGGTAGCCGAAGGCCTCGGCCCGCCGGGCGAACTCGACCGTGCTGCGCAACGCCTGCGCCGGCTCCTCCCCCTGCCGGGTGCGGGAACGGTCCAGCACGGAGAGTCGGAGCGCGGGCTGTGCAGTGGTCACGTCCCGGGACAACACCGGCCCCTCGCGCGCGCATTCCCCTGAGGCAGCTCAGACCGCTCAGACCGCCCGCGAGGTCCGCGACGCCCTGGGTATTCGCGGCACGCGCCGCCCCCAGGGTTTGTGGACGGACAGCACCACCATGAACAGGTAGAGCGCCAGCGCCACGGACGGGACGATCACCGCGCCCGTCGCGAGCGCCGTCGCGGCGAGGGTGAGCAGGCAGAGCATCAGCGCCGGCCAGCTCACCGACGCCACCACGTGGACGACCACCAGCCACTTCCGCGCGACCGGGGACAGCCGGCGCCCCGGGGCGGCCCGCGCAGCCACCGCGGCCCGCACGGCCGCCCCGGCCCGCACGGCCGCCCCGGCCGACGGCGAGGACTCCGTGGGCGAGCGCATCCGTACCTCCTTCACTAGAGGATCACCAGGACGCGCTCAGCCTCCCCCGCGCACCCGTACTCGGACATCTGCCGGCGGGAGTAACTCCGACTACTCCCTGCCGAGTACGTCCGACCGCACGCGTACGCCGGCCCGCGTCACCCCGTCACGGTGAAGTCGTGCGCCGCGCCCAGGCGTTGGAGCGAGTCGTGCCCCGGAACGCCGTCCGCGTCGGCGTCCGCGTACCCGCAGCGGCGCTGCCAGGCGGCGTACGCGGTGACCGTCAGGCTGCCGAACGAGCCGTCCACCCAGCGCTGTTCGAGCAGCCCCTCGTCCGCCAGCGCCTGCTCGACGATCGCGACCTCGGCGCCGTACGTCCGGTGGCCCTGCTCGGCGCCCGGGTCGGTGGCGGCGGCCGCGGCGACGTGCGTGACCGAGACGGTGCGCGGGCCGGGCAGGTAGCCGAGCAGGCGCAGCAGCGAGGTCGGGCCGGGGACGCCGTCCGCCGCCGGGCCCGAGTAGCCCAGGCTCCGCTGGTAGTCCGCGTAGTTGAGGGTGTCGGCGTCCGTCCAGTCCGGACCCGGCCCCGACCGGTAGTGGCCGCCGAAGCCGTGGGCGACGAGTGCCCGGCCGACGACGGTGACCTGGTAGCCGTGGGCGCCGTAGCCGTACCGGAGGCCGTTGACGGTGACCTGGTGGCGGGAGGGGGGTTCGGCGGGCGGGGGGCTCGACGGGCCGCCGGCGAAGTCCGGCCAGGAGCCCGGGTCGGTGTGGTCGTTGTCGGGGACGTGGGCGTGGGCGTACCAGCCGCCGCGGGTCTGCCACACCTGCTCGTCACGCCGGCTGCGGAAGTCGGCGGGCCGGCCCATCGGCCAGGTCTCGGGCACGCCCCACGACGCGGTCCAGGCCTGCAGGTGGCCCCATCCGGCGCACGGCGTGTCGACGAGGCGCGGGTAGACGGTGCCGCGGTGGCGGCAGTAGGGGAAGAAGACCGCCTCGATCTGGAGGACGACCCGCCCGGCGCGGTTGGTGCGGGTCGGGCTCCCGGGCGGGCTGAGGAGGCTCCGGGAGCGGGAGTCGGCGGGGAAGAGCTGGGCCGTCCGGCCGCTGAACGGGTCCCAGACGAGGTGCGGCGCGTCGCCGGCGCCGCTGGTGGTGAAGTAGGTGACCAGGTCGTCGAACGTGCACCAGTCCTGCGGGGCGGCGGCCGAGGCGTCGCGGTCCCAGGTGATGTGCGCGATGGCCTTCGGCGGGTACTGGTGGTCGGTGGGGGCGTGATCGCCGAGGTCGTGGACCTCGGCGCCGGGCAGCCACAGCTCGGGCATGGCGTGTCCTCCGGACGGAGTGAGGGAGTACGGAGTGACGGGGCACGGACATCGTTGCCGTTATCGGCAGCTCCATGCCTCCGGACGACCCCGGCGCGGAGCGGAGTTCCGCTGAACCCCGCACACCCGCTTGCCCGTTCGGATATTCGACGAGCACTCGCATTTCCGTACGGATTGCACGCCCCCTGCGGCGCGCGCGGCGAATCCCACCCCCTCACGACCCGTCCTGTCAATCGTTGACTTCACTATTGGTCTAGTCCACGGTGTTCGGCGAGGCCGGACCGACCGGAGGAATCCTCAACTAGCCTCGCCCTGACCCGAGTTCGACCAACCGGAGCACACGTATGAGACGAGTCTGCCTCGCCCTGCCCACCAACCGGGCCTGCGCCGGCACCATCGCCGCACTCGCCGAGGAGGCCGCCCACGCCGCCGCCCACTTCGACGTCGAGGTGCACCTGCTGATCCTCGACACCTCCGACACCTCCGACACCGCCAGCACCGCCGACGCCTCCGGCACCTCCGACGCCGCGGGGGCGCCGGAGGCCGGGAGCAGCCCGTTCGCGCAGAACGCGGCGGCCGTCGCCGCCGTCGTCCCCACCCCGCGCGTGGTCGTGCACCACCTCGGCGAGGCCCGGCAGCGCGCCTTCCTGGAGCGGGTGATCCGGCGCTCCGGCGCACCGGATCCCGAGCCGCTGCTCGACCTCATGCTCCCCGACGCCGTCTCCTACGGCGCCTGCACCAACCGGATCTTCCTGGTCGCCGCCGCGCTCGGCTGCACGTCCGTCCACCGCCGGGACTCCGACGGCGACTACCAACTCCTGGACGGGCACAAGGTGTTCCCGATCGACCACGAGCTGCGCACCCTCGGCCGGCGGGCGGGCGAGGTCGCGGCGGACGTCACCGCCGTCACCAAGAACGAACTGGACCCGGCCCACGGCGACCGTCCCGTCGTCCTGGTCGGCGGCTCGTTCATCGGCGAACTGTCCGTCGACGTCGGCGAGATCCGCGAGCTCGACCCCGCCGTCTACCACGACGTCGTCGGCCTGTGGGCCCCGCCGGTCTGGTCCGAGGAGGAGAAGCGCGAGCTGATCGAGGAGTCGTTCACCGGCGGCGGCACCGAGCCGTTCCGCGCCGACGAGACGGTGCTCGGCCCGCCCGACATCCGGCGCGTCGACATGTGCAACATCGGCCTCGACCACCGGGTCTACGAGCGGCTGCCGCTGCCGCCCGCGACCGAGACCATCGGCAGCGACTACTTCCTGCTGCACGTGGTCCTCGACGCTGGCCTGCCCGGCGTCGTCCACAACCGGCACATCGTCAACTACTACACGCCCGAGCGTCGCACCGGGCCCGGCTTCACCGCCTACCAGGTGCGGTTCGCCAAGTTCCTGCTCTCGATGCTGTACCTGCACCCGGTCTACGGCGAGATGATGGTGCTCGGCGAGGAGCTGCTCGACGAGCGGCACGAGGTCCGCACCGCGCCGGTCCTCGACTCCGTCCGCCGCAGCGCCGCGTGGGACCGCGCCGAGAACGTCCGCCGGCTGGACGTCCTCGACCGCTCCTACCGTCGCCTCGGCGGCAAGTACGCGCGGTTCGCCGACCACCTGGCGCCGCTGCGCGAGCGGCTCCTCGACGAGGCGCGGGCCGACGCCGAACGGTTCGCGCTGCTCATCGACGCCTGGGGCGCACTGGTCGCCGCGGCACACGCCGAACCCACCATCCGGCCCGGGGAGGCCGGATGAACGACGACGACCTCCGGATCCGTCCCCTCGCCGAGGACGACTGGGACACCGTCGTCGCCCTGGAGCACGACGCCTACGCCGCCGACGGCCTCTCCGAGGGCCGGGAGGCCCTGGAGTCCCGGGGCCGCAGCTCGCCCCGCACCTGCCTCGTGCTGGAGAGCGGAGGGAAGGTCTGCGGCTACCTGCTGAGCCTGCCCTACCCGCCGCTGCGCTGCCCGGACCTCGCCCGGCCCGAACTCGCCGCCCACGACTCCCGCAACCTCCACGTGCACGACCTCGTCATCGCCGAGGACCTGCGCGGGCGGGACGTCGCGCTGCGCTTCATGCACCACTTCCAGGACCGCGCGCGGGAGCAGGGCTTCGAGCAGATCTCCATGGTGGCGGTGCGCGGCACCGACATCATCCTGCGGCTGCTGGGCTACCGCGCCCACCGCGAGGTCGCCGTCCCGGCGTCGTACGGCAGGCGGGCGGTCTACATGTCGATGCCCGTCGGGTAGCGGGCGCGGCCCGGTCACACGGGGGCGGGCGCCCTCGTGGCGGCGCAGCCGGCGGCGAAGTCCGCGGGCGCCGCGCCGACGAGCTCGGTGAAGCGGTCACGGAAGACGCCCGGCGTGGCGCAGCCGACCGCCGACCACACCCCGGCGGAATCGACGCTGCCGCCGCCCAGCAGCAGCGCGACCGCGCGTTCGACGCGGCGGGCCGTCAGGTACCCGTACGGCGACGCGCCGTACGCGAGCCGGAACTCGCGGCTGAGCTGCCCGGCCGGCATCCGGGCGGCGCGGGCGAGCTCCTCG